>CAISZK010000202.1 GCA_903889915.1 uncultured Bacteroidota bacterium | reverse complement strand
ATTCGCTCCATTTGAATAAATAGAAAAGGGAAAAGTCACGCGATTTTTTCCTTTTTTTATTTATGATTTTTTATTTTGTATTTTTTCGGTGAAAACATTTGTGTATGTCATAATTTAATTATTTTTGTATCACAAAAAATCACAACCATTAACACTTAAACTATGAATAAAATTACAAACTTTCTCAGAGTAGCATTGGTGCTTATTTCCATTACCTTCGCTATCTCCACAACATTCGCACAAGTACCGCAGGCATTAAATTACCAGGCTGTCGCCAGAAACAGTAGCGGTAATTTGATCACAAATCAAACAGTCGGATTGCGATTATCCGTACTTGCAGGCTCCTCGACAGGAACTGTTTCTTATGAAGAAACACAAACAGCAACAACCAACCAATTTGGTTTGTTTACCATTGCTATTGGAACAGGAACTCCTGTTGCAGGCACATTCAGCGCTATAAACTGGAGCACCGGACAGTATTGGCTGAAAGTTGAAATGGATGCTACAGGCGGATCAAGCTATGTCGCTATGGGAACTGCGCAATTACTGTCTGTTCCTTACGCTTTGTATGCAGCCAATGCAGGAACTTCTGGTGTTACCGGAGCCACTGGTCCGACAGGCCCCACCGGAACTGCAGGTTCTAACGGAACCACAGGCCCCACCGGACCTACTGGATTGGGTACGACAGGTGCAACAGGTCCTACGGGAGCCGCAGGTGTTACTGGCCCTACAGGTGCTGGAATGGGACCCACAGGCCCCACAGGTCCGACCGGAACAGCAGGTATCGCAGGCCCCACCGGAGTTACAGGTACTAATGGTGCCACAGGCGCAACAGGAGTTGGAACTACAGGAGCAACTGGCCCAACCGGTTTAACAGGAAGTGCGGGCTCTAATGGTGCAACAGGACCAACAGGATTAACAGGTACTAATGGTGCAACAGGTGCAACAGGTGTTGGTACTGCCGGTGCAACAGGACCAACCGGACCGACCGGAACCGGCATGGGACCCACCGGTCCTACAGGTCCCACGGGAATTGCCGGTGCCACCGGAACAGTCGGTACCATCGGTGCCACTGGTCCAACAGGAGTTGGAACCATAGGAGCAACTGGCCCAACCGGTTTAACAGGAAGTGCAGGTTCTAATGGTGCTACAGGAACAACTGGATTAACAGGCAATGCCGGAGCAACTGGTGCCACAGGTCCAACGGGTTTAACCGGAAGTGCCGGAGCAACAGGATCAGCAGGAAGCGCCGGAGCAACCGGCCCTACAGGAGCAAATGGAGCCACAGGTGTTGGAACTACAGGTCCTACGGGTCCGACAGGTATTGCAGGAGTAACCGGCCCCACTGGTGCAGGCACTGCAAGCGGCACGCTTAACTATGTTGCTAAATTTACTGCTGCAACTTCTCTTGGCAATTCTTTGATCTTTGATAACGGCACCAATGTTGGTATAGGCACTACCACTCCCACTCATAAATTAGAAATTTGGAATCCAACATCAACGATTGATTCCACTGGCAATTTACAAGTTTTTTCTAATGGCGGTTCGGCATATTCATCTGCCGTCACAGCTATTGATAATGCAACCGGGCAGCCCATCGGCTCAAGATATGCCATGGGGCAGTTAGGTGTTTACAATAATTTAGGGGATATGGGTGTGAGAGGACATACCTGGAATAGTTCTACGAATTATTATGGTGTTTATGGGTCCTATGGAACCAGTCTGGCATATCCACAAAGCTATGGCTTTTTAGGGCGATATGGTGTTGGTGTCTATGGAAACTCTACAGTTACATCTTCTTTTAATTATGGGTTGTATGGCAATGCTGCAGGCACTGGCACTGCTACAAACTATGGCCTTTATGCTACCGCTTCTGCTGGTGCTACAAATTATGCCGGATATTTTGATGCAGGCAATGTTATTGTAAATACAGGTAAAATGGGCATTGGAACCACTACACCTAATGGTCATTCTTCCCTGCATGTTAATTCACATAACCAATTCGCAGGGTATTTTACTTCAGATTCTGCTTATGGGAATTCAAATACAGGTACCCATGTTATTCATGCAGAATATACAGGTGGTACAGCAGATGCAAGGGCTGTTTATGGCAAATCTGCTACTGCCGATTATTATGGATATGGTGGGGAATTTGTCGGAGGATTTACTGGTGTGTATGCACATGTAAACCCAACAGGCTCTTCCACCTATTATGGACTTCTATCTGAAGTTTTGGCTGGCACAGGTTCCAATTATGGTATAAAATCAACAGCAACCGGTAGCGGATCTTCTAATTATGGGATATGGGCTACTGCTGCTGGCGGAACAAACAATTATGCAGGCTTCTTTAATGCAGGTAATGTTATAGTCAATAATGGAAAACTTGCAGTAGGCACTACTACGCCTACTGGTCATGCTTCCTTTCATGTTAATTCTCACAACCAGTATGCTGGTTATTTTGTAACAGATTCGACCTCTTACTCTACACATGCTATCCATGCAGAATGTACAAATACGAGTGGTGGGGATAATATTGCAGTTTATGGAAAATCAAATTCAGCTTCTGGTCTTGGATATGGTGGGTATTTCGAAAGTAAAGGTGTCTCTGTGGAAGGAATAGTAACAACAACATCATCGTATTCGATTAATGGAATGGAAAGTTATGTCACTAACACAGGAACTGGAGCTGTTACCGCAATAACTACTTACGCAAGTTCAACTAGTGGAAATAGTTTTGGTGTTTGGGGAGTGGCCTCTGCAAGTAGTGGTAATGCTTACGGCATATACGGGGAAACTCATAATACAACAGGAACCCAATATGGTGTTTTTTGCAACGGTAATGGTGCATATACTGGTACCTGGACATTAGCTTCTGATAAAAAGTTTAAAAAAGACGTTGCCGATCTTCAAAGTGATGCATTGGATAATCTTCTTAAACTTCGTCCTGTTTCCTATACTATGAAAATTGATGAATTTCCCGAAATGAATTTTGCCAAAGGAAAGCAAATGGGATTCATAGCACAGGAAATGCAGGAAGTATTTCCTTCTCTTGTAGAAAAAGGCGTTCATCCGGGAGCAAAGAAAGAGGATGCCAATATTGAATATCTTGGTGTGAATTATATAGGGCTTATACCTGTGATGGTAAAAGGCATGCAGGACCAAAACGCAATTATCACCTCGCAGCAAACAACGATTGATAAGCAGAACACGAAAATAGATACACAAAATACTAAAATTGATGATCTGCAAAAACAAATTGACGAACTTAAAAAGCTAATCGCAAAATAAGATTCGCTATAATTGAATATACGGAAAAGGGAAAAGTCACACGATTTTTCCCTTTTTTTATTTGTTATTTCTAATCTTGTATTTTTTCAGGGAAAACATTTTTATTTGTCATAATTTTATTATTTTTGTATCACAAAAAAATATAAACTTTAATCGCTAAACTATGAATAAAATTACAAACTTTCTCAGAGTAGCATTGGTGCTTATTTCCTTTACCTTCGCTATCTCCACAACATTTGCACAAGTTCCACAGGCGCTCAATTACCAGGCAGTAGCCCGCAATGCATCGGGCGCTCTTATAGCAAACCATGCAGTTAGTTTAAGACTTACAGTTTTACAGGGGTCTTCTACAGGAACAGCAATTTATGCCGAAACTCAAACTGTCACTACTAACCAATTCGGTTTATTTACCCTGGCTATAGGAACAGGAACCGTGGTCAGTGGAACTTTTAGTTCTATTCCATGGAGTACAGGACTCTTTTGGTTAAAAACAGAATTGGACCCCACAGGCGGAACTTCCTACATCCCTATGGGAACATCCCAATTGCTTTCTGTTCCTTTTGCAATGTATGCTCAAACCTCAACCAGCGGAGTAACCGGTCCCACAGGACCACAGGGTCCGGCAGGTTCCGGTAATGTTAGCGGAACCACTAACTATGTTGCAAAATTTACCAGCACTTCAGGAGTTGGAAATTCATTATTATTCGATAACGGAAGCGCTATTGGTTTAGGTACTACTACACCCAGTACTTCTTCGTTGCTCGATGTTAATGCTCATTCAATGTATGGCGGGTATTTTACTTCCGATTTTGCTGCTCCCGGCACGAATATTATTCATGCTGAATACAACGGCGTTGCTACTTCTTCTGATGTAACGGCAGTTTATGGTTTGTCTAAACCCCAGGACTGGTCAGGTATTGGTGGTGAATTTGAAGGAGGCTATGAAGGGATTTATGCCCATGTAAATTCTGCCGGATCACATTCCTATTATGGAGTTAATGCCGGTGCTTCCGGCGGTAGTGGTAATAATTATGCATTGTCAGGAAACGCCACAGGTAGCGGTACGAACTATGGGTTATATGCCACTGCTACGGGAGGCACCGTAAATAATGCAGGATATTTTGATGCAGGAAATGTGATTGTAAATACCGGTAAAGTTGGTATCGGAACTACAACACCCAATTCTTCCACTTTGCTCGATGTTAGTGCTAATTCATTGTATGCCGGATATTTTACTTCTGATGATGCTTCTCCCTCAACAAATATTATTCATGCCGAATATACGGGAACTGCTGCCGACGCAGTAGCTGTTTATGGCAAGGCATCTGGCAATGATTTTTATGGCTTTGGTGGCGAATTTATCGGAGGATATACTGGCGCTTATGCTCATGTGACTCCAACGGGTTCTTCTTCTTATTTTGGACTAAAAGCTGAAGCAATTGGTGGCACTGGAAATAATTATGGTTTATCTGCTACTGCTTCAAACAATGCGGGTATTGCCAATTATGGAATTTGGACTACAGCTTCGGGTGCAACAAGAAATTATGCCGGTTTTTTTAATGCAGGAGATGTTATTGTATATTCCGGCAAGCTTGCTGTAGGTACTGCTACTCCCAGTGGTCATGCCTCTGTTCATGTTAATTCTCATAACCAGTATGCAGGCTATTTTGTGACGGATTCCGTTGGCACATTAACTGAAGCCATTCATGCTGAATGTACAACAACAGCAGCTAATGATAATATCGCTGTTTATGGAAAATCCAACTCTGCGGATGGGTATGGTTATGGGGGTTGGTTTGAAGGAAAAAGATGTGGAGTTTTGGGAAAAGCAGCAGGTAATTCTGTTTGGTCAAATGAAGGCTTTGATGGATATGCAACGAACAATGGCTCAGGCGGGGCATATGGTGTAGGAGGTGATGCAAATTCTAATACTGGTACTGCTTATGGTGTTTATGGAAATGCCTCAACCACGAGCGGAACTGCCTATGGCGTTTATTGTAGCGGCAATGGTGCATATACTGGTACCTGGACATTAGCTTCTGATAAAAAGTTTAAAAAAGACGTTACCGATCTTCAAAGTGATGCTTTGGATAATCTTCTTAAACTTCGTCCTGTTTCCTATACTATGAAAATTGATGAATTTCCCGAAATGAATTTTGCCAAAGGAAAGCAAATGGGATTTATTGCACAAGAAATGCAGGAAGTATTTCCTTCTCTTGTAGAAAAAGGCGTTCATCCTGGTGCAAAGAAAGAGGATGCCTATATTGAATATCTTGGTGTGAATTATATTGGATTGATACCGGTTCTTGTAAAAGCTATACAAGAACAGGAAGCTAAAATAACTTTGCAGGAAACAAAAATGGCTGATCAGAATGCAAAGATCATTGAGCTAGAAAAGAAAATAATTGAATTAGAAAGCAAGTAACACTATTCAATTATCAAAGAAAGGCAGGAGGAAAATCTTCCTGTTTTTCTTTGAAGCTTTTTAATTTAAAACGGTGTAACTTTACTGTGATAAAAATTTCGGTCTATATTTACATAATCAAATTCCAACTATTGTATAATTAAATCTTAAATCATGAAAAACAAATTCTTAATTTCATTAGCCTTGGTTGGCATTGTGAGCATATTTACAATGCGTGCCCAAACATTATCACCAACAGTGATTTCTTCCACAGGAGGATTTTACACTTCATCAAATGCCATGCTTTCATTCACAGTTGCCGAAATGACCATGGTGCAAACATTCTCTTCGGCAAACAATTTTCTCACTCAAGGTTTTCAGCAACCTGAAGACATGTGGGTAAGTATTCCCGAAATTCCTGTTGGATCAGGTGGACTTATAATTTTTCCTAATCCTACCAGTGGTTCCTTCAGTATGCAATTCACAGGTGATGAAGAAACCAATAAGGTGATAAGCATGTACAATTCCCTTGGTCAGCTTGTGAAACAGACCACATTTGACCAAACCACAGGAGTAAACAAAGTTGATTTTGATATCAGCGCCTTTGCTCAGGGAATTTATGTGATCGAGCTTAAACTGCGTGATGCAAACGGCGACCTTGTGCCGGTTTTAAGCAAGATTTCACTTTTAAAATAATTCAAATCTTATTTTTTAAAAGCAATAGAAATGATAAATTCATGTTCATTACCACTTTTTACAATCTTTAAAAGTCATTAAGTGAAAAGTTCAAAATAAAAGCATCAATTTCAGTCGGTTTTACTGAAAAAAAGATAAAAGCATCTGGCTTTAGCCTCATAATTACAAAGAATGATGCTAAAGCAATAAGGCATTTAACTTTATTATCAGTCCGATAAATCAGACT
>CAISZK010000201.1 GCA_903889915.1 uncultured Bacteroidota bacterium | reverse complement strand
GTTGACAATAGATTACCAATCTGGAATATTGGTTACGATGGGGCTCAGGGTTTACGTCGTTATGTTGAAAAATTGTGTCGCCTGGATCCTGCAAATGCGATAACCATTGCTGCTGATGCACACATGGAGATCAAAGGAAGTGGTCATTCAAACAAAAAGAAATTTGCCGGATCTTCAACCAGGGTGGGTGAAGTTGATTTGACAGGGATAGTTAAATATGATTATCAGGCAACGGAATGGGCAGTTTGCGCTGATTTGGGCGATCCTGCTAACTGGAATCTTGTGCGTATTCCGCCAACTTTGGCTGCTGAGACAACTGTTCCAGGTCTTATATCAGGGAAGGAATACTTTTTCAAGAGTCGCGTGATATCAAAAGACGGACCAGAACAATGGTCAGAAGTGATTACCGTACGTGTTAAATAAAATTTTGATCTAAATTCAGAAAGATCATGAAATAGTTTTTCAGCAGGGAATTTCAATAAAGCGGGTTGTCTTCAAAGTATCCAAGACAATCCGTTTTTTTATTTCCGCTCTTTAACAGCCTTTCAATTTCGATTTTTATTTTAGGTATTTTTACAATTCAATGATTCAAAAGTTGCAAATTTAATTATCACCTTCGAATAATTATCCTGCAAAAGGGAATGAGTCATTATCCTTACGGAGATGTCTGTTTCCGTAAGGATAATGTCTCTCTTCCTTACGGAAATGTCTATTTCCTTTACGGAGATGTCTATTTCCGTAAGGGAAATGTCTCTCTTCCTTACGGAAATATCTATTTCCCTTATGGAGATGTCTATTTCCGTAAGGGAAATGTCTCTCTTCCTTACGGAAATATCTATTTCCCTTACGAAGATGTCTATTTCCGTAAGGGAAATGTCTCTCTTCCTTACGGAAATATCTATTTCCCTTACGGAGATGTCTCACTTCCTTACGGAAATATCTCTCTCCGTAAGGATAATGTCTCTTTCAATGAATTTAACAAATGCATTGAATTATTCAACAATCAATTGCAGGGTTCTTGACAAATGAAGTGGTGTTAGATGCTTTGAGGGGATTTGGTTTTAAAGCTTGTGAAGAAGGGAGGATTGTGAGATTTTTGATTAAAGATTCTTTCAGCATGGCTCACTCATTTTTGATTTTTCAAAAAATTATTTTTAATCCCAACACAATAATTTATCTATTTTTGAGTTATTATTTAAAAATCCTCAATTATGAAAAAGTCAATTTTGTGTTTAGCATTTTTTATAGCCATTATCATGATGGCATTTGTTCCGAAAGATAAAGGGAAACCGGCTGATGCGAGCTTCAGTGTGAAGGAAATTGATAAATCAGTGGCTAAAATAACCGACTCGTTGTATGCCGGAAAATATGAAGTGACCAACCTGCTATATCGCTATTGGGGTTTTGATCTGATTAAAGATAACAAGACTGACATGATCAAAATTTATCTGCCCGACTCATTGAACTGGAGGGATAAATTGGCTTACAACGAACCATTCGTTACCTACTATTTTCGCCATCCGGCTTATGATAACTACCCTGTGGTTAATGTTACTTATGAAGCAGCCGTAAAGTATTGCGCGTGGTTGACCGACAAATACAATGCTGACTCCAAACGACATTTCAAAAAAGTATTGTTCCGTTTGCCAACACAAAAAGAATGGGAAAATGCGGCCACAGGGGCAACCGAGGATCTATTGCTCTATCCGTGGGGCAACAGGTTATTTCAGAATGGCAAATTTATGTGCAACTTCAGGCAGTATGGTGATGAGTCTATAAAAATAGATACAATAACAAAAAAGTTGGTTGTTGACTATGCTTTTCCTTCCAATAATATAGGTTGGATAGAGGATGGCGCTGATATTACCTGCCCTGTTTCATCTTATTCACCTAACAACTATGGCCTCTATAATGTTTGTGGAAACGTTGCAGAGATGGTAAAAGAAAAAGGAACGGCATGCGGAGGAAGTTGGAAAAGCACCGGGGGCGATGTTACACTTAAATCAAGAATGCATTACACAAAATCCGCAGTAGATCTGGGATTCCGGTATTTTATGCAAATTATTGAAAAGTAAAAAAGCACTTTAAATTTTCTTTACACATAACTTTTCAAATTCAAAAATCCCTACTTTAGCAAAAAATTGCGAAATGAAATTGTATCATATTCAACACGACCTAACAATAAAAATCAGCTTTAATGACAGTCTTATTACAAAAATCCTTTTGCTCATTTCAAACCCATTGGCAATTGAATCAAGAGTTTCTTCGTTTCTTGACATTCAATTAACAATTTTTTCTGTTTTGACCGAAGATGATTATCTGACATGGTCTATAAGGCGATTTCCTAAGGAATCAAAAGAGTATAAAAGTTTAGCAGATGCTCAAAGAGTTTTAAGACAAATACGAGGTTTGAAAATTAAAAGTAAAGAAGTGTTGGTAGCATATTCCAGGCTTAAGCAAAACATTGCTGATATGAGAAAAAACCACAAAGAGATTGCAGAAGATGATTTGAAAAGACTTAAAATTTGGGAGCTGATGTATTTTTGTGATAAAGAATTAATAGAATTTGGATCCCATTATAATCAGGATAGTTTAGGACTTGAGTATTACATTGAAAAACTAAAAAAGGTTCTATGCCTGGCGGATTACATCCCTGTTCTTGAACTTGACCCGAAACTTTTTCCTGATGTTATTGATTGGGAAATAATGAAACAAAAATCCAATACTGAAAAGCTTCCTGATTTTATTTGTCAGACACTATATAAAATTCCGGATATTTCTGATTTTACTGCAGAACAATTGGAATATCTCCGTGATAACATTCTCAGAAAAATATCCTCATTCAATAACCAGATTGACGATCTTCGCAAAGCCTGCCTGGAAATTGAATACAAAGAAGAAAACTGGAATGAGATAAAAGAATTACTAGCAGAAAAGCTGAACGGTTATAAGGAATTGCAGAAAGAAATTGATGTCGAAATATACTTGCAACAAGTGAAAAATTCAGGTGTTAATTTTTATGCTGAAGTCAGCATTGGCATAGCTTCAGTCAGAACAGTTGCTGAGTATTTCGAAAAATCCGGAAATACAAAACCATTTGTTGCAACTTCATTGTACCAACGTATTGAAATGTTTGGGTCTTCCACTCGTTGTGGAGTTTTTGTCAATATTAGTGTTAAAGATTATAACGGGCATAAAGAAGTGTGATAAGACACAGGAACCGATTTGATGTTTCTTCAATATTCAACCCGATTCGTGGGGTTTGGATTATTTTTTTTAATGCTCAAAATTTATTATTTTTGTTGAAATAAAAACGAACATTTTAAACCATGCTAACAAAGCAAACATTAATTCAAACCCTGGATAAACTTCCAAATAGTTTCAACATTGATGAATTATTGGATAAATTGATCTTCATAGAAAAGGTTAACGAAGGGCTGCCGCAATCTTTGAACGGAAAGACAGTTTCAAAGAAAGAAGCTGAAAAAAAACTGAGCAAATGGTTGAAGTAATTTGATGTTTTAACAGCTCAACATAGTGCAAGACATTTGACCGTAGAAAGCCCGGAAACCTAATATGGCCTTCCTCATTAACAATAAATTTTCTTTCCATTTCTGTTTATCTGATTAACAAAACTTCTTACAATTCAAACATGCTTCCTGAAAAAAAAGTACACCCAAAACAAAAACCCCGCCTGCATCCACGCAACAAACATCGTGAACGGTATGATTTCAAAGAACTGATTGCTGCCAATCCTGAACTGGCTCCGTTTGTAAAGAAGAATATTTACGATGATGAATCCATTGATTTTGCTGATCCCAGGGCGGTGATCATGCTGAACAAGGCGTTGCTGAAACAATATTACGACATTGACTACTGGAGCATCCCTAAATTTTATTTGTGCCCGCCCATTCCCGGCAGAGCGGACTACATCCATTACATGGCCGACCTGTTAGGCAACAACAATTTCGGCAAAATTCCAAAGGGCGATAAGATCAGATGCCTCGACATTGGCATTGGCGCCAATTGCGTTTATCCCATCATTGGCATCAAAGAATATGGCTGGTCGTTCACAGGTTCTGAAATAGATACTGTAGCGATTGAATCTGCAAACAAAATTATTGAAATGAATGCTGTGCTGCAGGGAAAGATTGAGATCAGGTTGCAGAAGCAACCCAACGATATTTTCTTTGGCATTTTATACAAAGATGAATTCTTCGATCTTTCAATTTGCAATCCGCCATTCTATGCTTCTTATGCTGAAGCAACCGCAGGCACAATGCGAAAGCTGTCGAATCTGAACGAAGAAGAAATAACAAAACCCAAACGAAACTTCGGCGGTCAGAACAGCGAACTGTGGTGCAAAGGAGGAGAGGAGAAATTTGTTCGCGACATGATCCGTCAGAGTAAACTTTTCTCAACAAACTGCCTGTGGTATTCAACACTGATTGGAAAACAAACACATTTGAGAAGCATTTACGAAGCGCTGAAACTTGCCGAAGCGGTGGAGGTGAAAACAATTCCGATGGGGCAGGGGAACAAATCAAGCAGCATAGTAGCATGGACTTTTCAAACCAAAGAACAACAAAGAGCGTGGATGGGGGAGAGGTGGCGGAAAGAAAGTGACTAAAGTTATAAGTGTCTAAAGTGTCTAAAGTTTAGGGAAACCTTTCTCAATATTGAATGTAATCAAACTTAACTTTTGCTACAGGAATAGCATGTGTTGTAACCATTGTCTTTGCGGCATCTATTAGCTCAAAGTCCACAGAGATATAGTAAGTCAATGAACTATTATCTGCAGGCGCCAATGTGTTTAGGTATTGAAAAGATTTGATGAAAATTTTCAGACATTCCTCCAGTCCGCCACCGACCTGTTTGATGATCTTAAAATTCTTCAATTGCTTTGCAGAATCTAAATCAAAAGAAATTATTGAAAGCCCCGACAAATTATTTTCTTTAGCAACGGTGGAATATTGAACGTCGGAAATCAATTCTTTTATGAAAAGGTTTTCAACTCCTTTCCAAAGTTCTAATTGTTTACCGGAAATACTAAATGAAGTATCTGCTTTCAGTTGTCCGCGTCCATTGTATAATAGAGATTCGGTGGTTTGACAAAATCCAACTGATGCAAACACCAACAGTGATATTGTAATTAAGATTTTCATTTGACAGTTAGATTTAGTTTGCAAAAATTCCATACACCAACAACCTGTTATAAATAATTGTAATTCCCAGCAAAAAGAATAACCAGAAATGAAGCTTGTTCAATGATTCAAATTCTTTGTTGGCTTTGTCATAAGAATAGATTTTTGTCAGCGCATTTTTGTAGCCCCAGAAAAAAGAAAAAGGGCTGCAGATGGGAGCGATCAAACTTAGAAAAACCGGAATGGGAAAATTCAATGCTGTGGTTATTACGATGCCAATAAATATAGGGTACACAAGCAACAATTGAATAAATTGTGACCTCGTTTCACCGTTCTCAATCACCTCTTTTGATCCCATTTCAACAAAGTAATTTGCCAGGCTATTCACCAGAAAAAATAAAGCCACAGCGCCTGCCAATGCTATTGAAATGGTAAGCCAGATCGGAAAACCAAGAGCATAGCAAATATAACCCGTGTCGCCGCCGGTAAACATGGGTGCGATCATCAGGTAGCCGAAGAAACCAATATAACCGAAAGCCGACATGTAGAGATTGAACAGGAATAGCATGTTTCGCTTAGTCTGATGTGAACATATCCATTGAAAAAGAATGCCAATCAGCAGACTTATGAAAGGCCCTGCACCTTTAATAAATAGTAAGCTTTGAAGCGATATTCCATCATCAACATTTGAAACATAATTGTGGTGAATTGAAATTCCTTTTGCATGCACCATTATTGCAGCGAAGAAATGTCCAAACTCATGCAAAGTCATTTCCAGTGTTGAAGCAACCACAAATAAGATGGTTGAATTGATGATGATTTGTGTTTTTCTGATTGTGTCCATTATGATTTATTTGAACAAAGTGTTATGAGATTATTGTGGTAAGAGTTGATACAAAACTCTTGTTCTTATTATGGCTTTTATAATGTTCAGTATTTTTTCTCATTGTTGTCCGGTTAATTTTTATATCGCCACTACGTGACTTAAGTACCAATTCATTTTCTTTATTACAAAGATAACATCCCTCTGGGATTGCAGTTCCCTATGGCCTCTGAACTCCGGAGGAGTGGTATCTTTGCAATAAAAATAGCACCAGAGAAAAAGAAGCCCTGTCGGGGCGATATCTTCTGGAAAGTAATATTTAATGCGGTTTTAAACACGATTGTAATAATCTCTGCGGACACTAATGACTTTTTTTTTGAAATAATGCTTTGATTATTCCTTTTCAAAATTACAATAATTCTCTGATATTGATAAATTGATTTAAAATAGCCCTTGAAAAAAAGAAAATCTCCCTGCATGCTAAAAAGAAAAAGGCCGCCAATAAGGCAGCCTTTTTCTTTTGAAATAATAGTTCCGGAATTAGTATTTATCCCAGAAAAGTTTAGTGGTTACAAGGTCTCCACCTATTGCAGTGGAAGCAGCATTATAATTTGCACCATTCAAAGTCTGCTCTTCGATTGGATAAGTGTAACGAACCGGGTATGCTGACAAAGCATTAGGACCAGGGATCAAAACAGGGAAATCCATTCTGCGTTGTTCAGTCCAGCCTTCGAAGCCACGGTTGTAATAAGCGATCCATTGCTGTACACCGATTTTCTGTTTGAAATTGCCCGGAGCTGTTGCATAAGCAACATTTGGCTGAGCAAGGTATGTTACAGCATCGGAAGTAGCGCCACCCCAATATTCAATAGAAGCAGTAATCGCATTGTTGTAATGTGATTCAGCAGTACCGGTCACAGTATAACCACCTCTTTCAACAGCTTCGGCAAGCAGGAACTCAACTTCTGAATATTCAAAAATTGTTCCGGGGAAAGTTGGAAGCCACATTGCAGTTGCTGCATGTGAAAAGGCATGGTAATTACTGGAGTGACCGTAGTTGGCTCCAAGATAAGCATACTTATGTATGGTGTCAATGGAGGAAGTATCCACTTGTGTGAAGTAGAAGGGACGTCTTGGGTCGTTCAGGTTGTTCATGGTATCAACAAGAGTATTTGCAGCCACAAAATCGTGTCTTCCGCTAGCCACCTGGTCTTCATACATAGGATTGGTATTTGGTGCAGAACCTAAATAAATAAGTACTGCATTGTCAGCATTTGAAGATATCAGATTGGTGAAATCAACTGAATTCACTGTTGCCTGAGAAAAGGCAGGATCGTCATCTGCAAGTACCATTCCCATTCTTAATTTAAGGGAATTGGCAAATTTGATCCAGTGCGAAACATCGCCCTGATACATGTTGTCGGCAGCATCGAAGCTTCCCCAGTTAGCATCCAGTCCTGCCAAATCTACATCTAACCTTGCGATTAAATCTTTGTAAACGGTTTTGCCATCATCGTATACAGGCAGAACATAAGTAGAATTGAATGCTTGTGAGTAAGGAATATTTCCAAAAGTTTCAACAAGTACACTCCATGCATAAACCGACATGATGTCAACAATCTTAAGTTTGTTTTGTTTAACAGCAGGGCTTGGATCTGCATAAGTTGTGCTTGTAATTATCTTTGAAGATTCAGTAAGATTTTTCAGTACATCTTCATAAAGCCTGTCCCAATGGTTATCAGGAATGGTCCTGTTAACAAGGTTGTAATTGGTTTCATCAAGATAAGTTGTTTCGTTCCAATACTGATCAATAAGTCTCCAGATATTGTAGTTAACATTTGAAGTAACCATTTGCTCAAATAGTTTTTTCTGAGCTCCGGTGAAAAGCGATTCTCCGGTGGTTGTAGAAGGATCTTTGGTGTTTTTGTTAAGATCTGTTAGCTTCTTACAGGAAGCGAACAATGCAAAAACTAATAAAATTGCTATTATCTTTTTCATGTTATTTAAGTTTTAGAAGGTGAGTTTTACGTTAAATCCAAAGTCACGTGTTGATGGTAAAGAACCGGTAGAATACCCTTGCATGTTTCCGGCTCCAAGACCTGATTCAGGATCGGCATGAGGCAGATTCTTGTAAATGATCCATGGGTTTGCAGCAACCAGACTGAAAGTAGCGCCTGTAATAAAGCATTTTTTCAGAAGTGCAGATGGTAAAGAATAAGATAAACTAACTTCTCTTAGTTTTACATAACTTGCATCATAAACGAAACCTTTGTTTGGTTCAACAAGATAACCGAAGCCGTATGTACTGCTTGCGTCAAGTCTTGTTTTGTTAGGAGTCGAAACAACTTGTCCCTGAGAATTGGTTGAAAGATTTACTCCTTCTTCAATGTAACCACCTGCATCAGCATTGGTCCATCCAAGGCTGTAATCGTTGGGGTCAACATAATTTACAGGATTTCTGACAGGGTTGCCAAGATCATTGACATAATCAGTTTCCTTGTAAATACCATCAGCTAATCCATAATACATGTCGAGTGAGAAAATGCTTCCGCCTTTTTGGCAATCAATTAAGAAACTAAATGCCCAGTTTTTGTAGGTGAAAGTATTGGTGATACCACCGGTCCAGTCAGGGGTCATCTTACCAAGCACTTTATCTGAAGTGGAAGTTGGCACAGGTAATCCTGTTGCAGCATCAATAATTTTATGAGGTGTCCCATCCTTATCATAATAATAAGTATAATCGGTTCCTTCAATCACACCATAAGGCTGACCAACCTGAGCGTTAATTGTAACTCCACCCTGGAAAGAACCTAATTGCATATTATCTACACCAGGCAACAATGAAACAACCTGGTTTTTATTTGTGGCCCAGTTAAGAGTTACATTCCATTTGAAATTTTTAGTCTGGAGAGGAATACCTGTTAAGGTTAACTCAATACCTTTGTTTTGAATTTCACCGGCATTGATATCTTTGTATGTAAATCCAGTTGCTTTTGAAACTGCAAGAGGAAGAATCTGGTTAGTGGTTTTTGTGTTATACAAAGCCAAATCAAAACCTATTCTTCTTTTGAAGAAATACATTTCCAGACCACCTTCTAAACTATTTGTTTTTTCAGGTTTCAGAACTGAATCTTTCTGTGTGGTTTCAACGGCTGTCATTGGGCTGTTGAATGGAGTTAATATTTGATAATTATCAACCAGTTGATCAAATGATGCGCTATTACCGACGCTTGCATAATTCAGACGTACTTTTCCATAAGATAACCAATCCTTTTGAGGAAGTACATTTGTAAAAACAAAACTACCGGAAACAGAAGGATAATAATAAGAATTATTTGCCTTTGGTAATGTTGATGACTGATCTCTTCTGGCGGTAACGTCCAGGTAAACGATGCTTTTGTATCCAAATGAACCGCTTGCGTAAACGCCATTTACACCTACTAATTGAGCAGCTTCTTTTGTTAATGGCAGTGGACCTACACTGTTCTGTAAGGAATATAATTCAGGAACAACCAAACCGCCGCTTGTTGATGCAATGGTTCTTTTATAATCAGTCCTTCTGATATTCAATCCAAGGATGCCTTTAAAGCTAAGGTCTTTGGTAATATCTTTGTTGAAGTTGCCCATTAAATCGTAGTTATACTCACTATAATTAATGTCTCTCCTGAGGTAACCTGATTGTTCATTGTTTTGATCAATACTTCCGTCAGCACCGGTACCAACGCCAAATGGAGTGCCGATACTTCCGACAGCTCTTCTTTCTTCCTGTAAAGTGGAATACTCATCACCTGAAATACGACCGAAAATATCAAACCATTTGGTAACTTTATAATCCAATGATAAATTTCCGATAAAACGGTTTCTTCCGTCTGATTCGTAATTTTCATAACGTGTCCAGTAGTAATTGTCCCAATAAATAGGGCCTGCTCCTGGGTCCGTAGGATCGGCATAATTCCATGTTGTATTTCTTTTTGTCAGATTGTATAAATCCCATTGTTCTTTGATGTCAACATTGGTCTCGTTCCATTGACGGAAAGAACCGAGAATATTATCACTGTAACCAGTGGAATTTCTTCCAATGGCATTCTCAACAATATAATTTGCAGAACCTGTAGCAGTGAGTTTATCAGTGACATTCCATGTGCCGTTTAATAAAATATTATTTTTCTTCAATGTACTGTTAGGCATCAGGCCATCCTGATTGTAATTTGTGTATGACAACCTGTATGAGCCCTTATCGAATGCATTTTCAATAGCAATACTATTATTTAATGTCACAGGAGTTTTGAAAAATGTGATAGGCCCGTTATCAGCAGCTTTCCATGGAGTTGCTTTTTGATAATTTGGTGATTGCGGATCAACAGCATCCCATTGATATACCAACATGCTTGGATCAAAAGGAGCGCCGAAAGAAGCGTCTTCAGTAGTAGGAACCCATAATTGGTCAGGACCTGTTTGTCCGAAAGCAGAGGCAGGATATGTATTAAAGTATGCATCTCCGTTATCTCCATAATACTTTCCATAACCGGCGCCGTATTTATTTTGATATTCAGGGAAGGTACTTTTATCAACAAAACCGATAGTAACTCCTGAATTAATTGTAATACCAATTCCTTTTTTACCAGTTCCGATAGCGCCAGCACCTTTTTTCGTTGTGATCATAATGACACCGTTGGCGGCTCTTGAACCATAGAGAGCAGTAGCAGCAGCGCCTTTCAGAACGTTTACGGATTCAATGTCATCAGGATTGATATCTGATGCAGCATTTCCATAATCGTAACCAATGCCTGCTTCCGTTTGATTTCGTGAATTCGTTACCTGATTATTTACAGGAACACCATCAACTACAAACAAAACCTGGTTGTCACCGGTCAATGACTTGCTTCCACGAAGAATAATATTTGTGGATCCGCCCATGTTTGTTGTCTTTGTAACCTGAATACCGGCAATCTTTCCGGATAATGCATTTGTAACATTGTCTGTCGCAACATTCGAAACAAGGTCTCCTTTGACTTCCTGCGTCGAATATCCAAGAGATTTCTTTTCTCTTGTCACACCCAGAGCTGTTACCACCATTCCTTCTAATTGAGTTGCACTTGGTACAAGCACAACGTCAATTGCTGTTTTTGTACCAATTTCTACGTCTTGTGACACCATACCAATGAAGGTAAAAGTCAGCGTTGCCGCTGTTGCTGGAACTGAAAGTTTGTACTTGCCATCCGCATCTGTGATGGTACCGGTTGTGGATCCTTTTACTACAACCGTAACTCCGGGCAAGGCGCTACCATCAAGTTTGCTGGTCACCTTCCCTGTAATCGTCTTTTGTGCAAACATCGCTGTGGTGCACAAAAAGAGTACTCCTAGTAAAAGAGTAATTTTTTTCATGTTTAAAGATTTTAGTTAATTATAAGTTTATTTTGCTCAAAAGAAAAATGAGCACCTCTGTTTTGTTATGACAAATATATCAACATATTCTCAAATGACTCCAATATTAGAGAGAATTTTATGAGTACTATTTTGTTAATAAATTTTTTCTGGTTGATTGAGCGTTATTTATACATTGAGATTGGCGTTTTTTTTTGTTGGCACAGACACCACTTTTTTACATTTTGTTAATGAAATTCAATAAATCCAAGTAGGTTATTAAAATCAAATTAAATTATCGGGATAAAAAGAGCGTACTTTTACTTATTTATGACAACTAAAATTATGATAGAATTCAGCAGAAACACTGATGTTAGCGACCTTTTTTATTGTTACTTTTACATGTGGAGCAAGCAATAATAATTTAATATTGGAGCAAAATAGAACAGGCTATTTTTGTAATTTTGTAAGGGATCAAATTTATGGTGTTTTTTTCTCTAAAAATTTTACTTGTAAAACAACATGAAAAAAAGTAAAACATTTTTAATTGACATGCGTATAAAACCAAAAAAAAAGAAATGAACAGTCTTCGTTTTAAAATTTTTCTGAAAATATTCTTCATCACGTTTGTTGTACTTTTGTTTACTAAACTACAGGCCTCAGATGAAATGACCATAAGAAAAGTGTCTTGTCAGATTACAATACCTGTTGCAATGACAACACAGGTTTCTCCCGTTGTTGATAATCCTGCAGTAGAACTAATATATTTTTCGTGCAAGAAAACAGATAGTAAAGTGGTGTTAAATTGGCGTACTGCTTCAGAATTGAACGTCAATTTCTACATAACAGAGAAATCAACTGACAGCACAAATTTTAAAGAAATAGGATATGTAAAAGGCGCTGGCAAAAGTCTTAGAGTAAATGACTACTCTTATGAAGACCCTAATCTTGATACGAAAGTTACCTATTACCGTTTAAAATACTTTAGTTTCGATGGTCATTTTGGTTATTCAAGTATCATCGCTTTAAATAAAGATACGACCGATTACAAGCCAGATCCCAAGTTGCATGATCATCAGGATAATTAAATTGGAAAGAGATGAAAAAAAAGCTGTCATTCAATGACAGCTTTTTTTGTGCATAATATCATCTAAAAACGCCCTTACAAACCAAAAGCCTTAAGTCTTTAAATTGGAATTTGGGGCTTGGAATTTTTACGGGGATTTTCACAAATAATCTTCAATGATTCCCTTTCCCTGCCTGATGATCTCGTACTCATCATGGGTGCAATCAATAATTGTAGAAGGCTCGATCCCGCCGAAGCCACCATCAATAACAATATCTACAAGGTCCTTGTAACGTTCATAAATTAATTCAGGATCGGTGATCGTTTCAATGTTTTCCTCCTCACCTTTAACTGAAGTACTCATGATAGGATTTCCAAGTTCATTCACGATTTGCCTTGCAATTAAATTATCAGGAACACGGATACCAACCGTTTTCTTTTTGCTTTCAAAAAGTTTAGGAACTTTACTGCTACTGTTTAAAATAAACGTAAATGGACCGGGAAGCGTCCTCTTCATCAATTTATAAATGGGGTTACTGATCTGTTTTGTGAAATCAGAAATATGGCTAAGGTCGTAACAGATGAATGAAAAGTTGGCTTTATCAGGTCTGATGTCTTTCAACTGTGCGATACGTTCCACAGCTTTGTGTTGAAAAATGTCGCAACCAATTCCATAAACCGTATCCGTAGGGTAGATAATAATACCACCATCGTGCAGGCATTCCACGACCTGTTGAATGTGCCGGCTGTTGGGGTTTTCAGGATAGATGCGAATTAACATTGGTGAACTTTTTCTGATATTCAAATTTACAAATAAAGAGTCTGCTGTCGTGTCAAATTTACGTTAATTATTTAATGATTTAATCTTTGCTGAAATCTCAATAGTGGCATTGATAATGACAGCTATTAAATAATCTCAAATCATAAAAATGTAAAATGCAAAATTACAAATTCAAAATGTAAAAGTTCTGAGAAATCTCAAATCAAAAATCAAAAATCACAAAAAAAAAGGGTAAGCCCCTTATATCGCACCGCTCGACCATTTTACCCTTGCTTCCTTCCGAACCTGGGGGAGTTGAACAGGAGCTGGTCGTATAAGACTTACCCGCTGCAAAAGTATTAAAAATTTCGGCTCGTGCATTATTTCTCAAAAAATAATTTACAGTCTGAACAATTTATTACATTTGCAAGAGTTATGTAAACTGAAATTATATGGAACAACAAACACCTGAAAAAAAAGTCACCGTTTCCCATAATGCATTAAATTATGGTTTGATATTAGGAGTGATTCAAATTATCCTCTCCTTACTTTTTTACATGCTCAATGTAGAAACGGACAGTTTTATTCGCTATCTTTCTATGATCATAATGATAGTTGGAATTGTATTTGGAATATTGAATTACAGAAAGAAGATTAATAACGGGTTTATTTCTTACGGTCAATCACTGGGAACAGGAGTACTTATTGGACTTTTCTGTGCTATCCTGTTTTCCATTTATTTCTTTTTCTTTGCAAAATTTATTGACACAGATCTTATAAGTGAGATACTGCGTAAAAAAGAAGAAGCAATGGCAAGTGATCCCAGATTTACTCCCGAAATTATTGAGCAGAGTATGCACTATACAAGGATGTTTGTCCAACCCTGGATCATGTCATTGTTTACAGTTCTTGGAATGACATTCGGTTGTTTTATTGCATCTCTTATTATTTCAATTTTCACACAGAAAAAAGATAATTCGTTCGAGAGTAACTTTAAATAAAATTACACATGGATATTTCAGTGGTCATTCCACTTTTTAGTGAAGAAGAGTCGCTTGGTGAACTCTCCGAATGGATTGTAAAAGTAATGACTGAGCATAAATTTTCTTATGAGATCATCTTTGTTGACGATGGCAGCAAGGACAAATCATGGAATGTCATCGAAGAACTCACTTCCAAAAATGAAAATATAAAAGGAATAAAATTCAGACGAAACTATGGCAAATCAGCGGCTCTCAATTGCGGCTTCCAGGAAGCGCTGGGAGATGTCGTTATAACAATGGATTCCGATTTGCAGGATTCGCCTGATGAAATTCCGGAACTCTACAGAATGATCAAAGAAGATGGATTTGATCTTGTCTCAGGGTGGAAGAAAAAACGATATGATCCTATTTCAAAAACTTTACCCACTAAATTATTCAATTGGGCTGCACGTCGCATGAGCAAAATCAAACTTCATGATTTTAACTGCGGTTTGAAAGCCTACAGAAATGATGTTGTCAAATGCATTGAAGTATATGGAGAGATGCACAGGTATATTCCTGTTATTGCAAAATGGGCAGGTTTTACAAAAATAGGAGAGAAGGTAGTAATTCACCGAGAGCGCAAATTCGGAAAAACAAAATTCGGATTCTCCAGATTTATTAATGGCCCGCTGGATCTCATGTCAATATCTTTTGTTGGAAAATTCGGAAAGCGCCCTATGCACTTCTTTGGCCTTTGGGGAACTTTTCTTTTCCTCGCAGGATTTATCATTGCTGCCTATCTTGCTTACGCGAAAATTGTTTTTGCAAGTTATAAAATGACAGAAAGACCTTTGTTCTTTTTCGGATTGCTATGCATGATAATTGGTGCTCAAATGTTCCTTACAGGGTTCATTGCTGAAATGGTTTCACGCAACTCTACGGAAAGAAATATTTACCTGATAGAAAAAAAACTTGGGATATCTTAAGTAATGAACCTGGCAGATCAGATAACTTTTGTTGCATTGGTAATTTGAAATTACAATAATCATTTGAAGTTATCATAGCAACTTACTTTTCACATTAAATTCATAACTGTAATAATCCCCCTATCAGTAGTCTTTTTAAAAAGAAATAACGCGAATGACCGGAAAACGAAAAATAGTCATCATTGGTTCAGCATATCCGTTAAGAGGTGGACTTGCCACCTACAATGAACGCCTTGCAAAAGCATTCATGGCTAATGGTGATGATGTGACTATTGAAACATTCAGCCTGCAATATCCTTCCTTTCTTTTTCCGGGGAAAACACAATATTCTGAAAGCCCTGCACCCGCTGACCTGCACATTGAAGTTTCAGTGAATTCTGTCAACCCTTTTAATTGGCTAAAAGTCGGGAATAAAATACGGCGACAGAGACCAGATATAGTAATTATCAAATTCTGGATGCCATTCATGGCACCTTGTTTTGGAAAGATTGCACGCATCATTAAGAAAAATAAATTTACCAGGATCATTTCGATTATTGATAACATTATTCCTCACGAGAAAAGGGGAGGGGACAGGCTCCTTGCTAATTATTTTGTGAAATCTGTTGATGGCTTTGTTGCCATGTCGAAGTCAGTTTTAACTGATCTTGAAACTTTCGATTCTAAGAAGCCAAAGATATTCTGTCCGCATCCATTGTACGATAACTTTGGGGCTATCATACCAAAAGAGATTGCAAAGGAAAAACTATCACTCGATCCTTCTTTAAAATATATGTTGTTCTTTGGCTTTATCAGGGACTATAAAGGACTTGATCTTTTACTCGAAGCTTTTCCAGCTTGTCTGGAGAAAGACAAGTCACTGCGGTTGCTTGTGGCAGGTGAATTTTACACTGATAATAAACCTTATTTTGAGATCATCAAAAAACACAAACTTGAAGAATTTGTGATCATGCACAATGATTTCATACCTGATGAAAAAGTTGCAGAATATTTTTGTGCTGCGGATATAGTTGTGCAACCTTACAAAGATGCCACTCAAAGCGGGGTGACACAAATTGCCTATCATTTTTGCAAACCTATGATCGTTACTGATGTTGGAGGACTTTCCGAAATTGTTCCACATGGTAAAGTGGGCTATGTTGTCAACCCTGTTATTTCCGAAATATCCGCCGCAATTCTAACTTTCTATTCGGAAAATAAAGAACAAGAATTTTCTGCAAATGCGAGTCTGGAGAAAGAAAAGTATTCGTGGAAAAGCATGATTGATGCCGTGGAGAAAGCCTGCTGAAATTACCTGTTCATTCAAAGTTTAAAGTTGGGAATAGTTCAAAGTTACCTTGAGAATATTGGATTCCTTCTTCTTTGTTTATCGCTTACTCACCCTAAACAATTCTTATAAACCGAGTCTAAAACATTTCTCCAATAATCAAACATTTTTCCAATAAAAAACATCAAATAATTTCAAATCAGACAGAATTTTTATGATAATTTCAATTGGCTGAAATGCCCGTCAAATCAGCATTCCCTTGATTTTGCAGCATCTTTGAATTTGGATTTTTTACCTTAAAAATTCCTTTAACTTTTTTTAAGAAATTTTCATTTTCACACAATAAATCATATTTGTCGAGCGTTATACTGGTAGTAGAAAGTTCAAGTTATTATTCATTAAAAACTATCAGTCATGAAAACATTCATTTCAAAAATTGTGTGCCTGCTGATACTTTCAACAGGTGTTTCCTTCGTAAACGCTCAAAGACCAAATGTCTATGATGCGGACAGTGCAAAAAGTGTGGTTCCTTATTCACCCCTCCGGGAGGCTGATGTCTTCTGGTCGAAAAGAATTTGGCGGGTAATTGATATGAGAGAAAAGATCAACCTGCCGTTTTACTATCCTACTGTAGCAGTAGATGGACTTAAAAGCTTCATGCAGGTATTGCTTGATGCTTTGAAGGATTCTTCTATTACAGCTTTTGAACCTGGTGATGACCAGTTTTATATTCCGTTTAGTGTTCAGCAGATCTATGCAAGCCTGACGGATACTGAACACGTGACTCTGCCACAAACAGAGCCTCCTTACAACATGGTTGAAACGACTATCGTAAAGAAATTCGACCCGACAACGGTTACGAAAATAAGACTAAAGGAAGACTGGTTTTTTGACAAACAACGATCGGTGATGGATGTCAGAATTATTGGAATTTGTCCTATACTTGAAGAATATGAAAGCGATGGTGTGACTTTAAAAGGGTCAAAACCTTTATTCTGGGTTTATTTTCCACAAGCAAGGAATGTATTTGTAAAAGCAAAAGTGTTCAACCGTTTCAATACAGTGCAGCGTTTGACTTATGATGATCTTTTCTTTAAGCGAATGTTCGGCAGTTATATTTATAAAGAATCCAATGTTTATGATCGAACTATACAGGAATATGCGAAAGGAATGGATGCTTTGCTTGAGTCGGACAGAATTAAAAACGACATTTTCCTGACAGAGCATGATCTTTGGGAATATTAGCCGGAAGTAAATTTCAAACATTTAGTTGTGTGAGCAGTAATAATATTTTAAAATACTATTACTGCTCATTTTATTAATCTTTTACTCACGGTGGATCAGGTAATCTTTTACATACTGAGGTATTTCACCAGGTTTTCATCTGTAATTACTTTGACTTTTAACTATCCAATTATTGTCGCCATTTAATTTGAGCAAATTGTATCATCATATCTTTGGAATTTAAGCCTTAAATTTTAAACAATCCTCTCAGAACAACTTCAAAACTACTACAACAATAACGATGAACCACCGACAACAAACAAAATTTGTATCTTTGTAAAAAATAAAATTCTTTTTTATGCTTATCCGCAGTAAAGCTCCTTTGCGTCTTGGTCTTGCAGGGGGCGGTACAGATGTAGCCCCATATTCTGATCTGTTCGGTGGTGCTATTCTCAATGCCACCATCAGTATGTATGCTTTTGCTACCATCATGCCTACAGACAATGGCAAAATTGTCTTTCGTTCCATTGACAAAAATGAAGAATACTCGATCAAGTCCTCATCAAAACTGCTTATTGACGGGAAACTTGACTTGTTGAAAGGCGTCTATAATAGAATTGTAAAAGATTTTACAAAAAAACCATTGTCTTTCGAGATATCTACTTTCGTTGATGCTCCTGCAGGATCAGGACTTGGCACTTCATCTACTTTGATGGTTGCCATACTGGGCGCTTTTTGTGAATGGCTGAAATTGCCATTGGGTGAATACGACATTGCCCATCTGGCTTATGAGATAGAACGCATTGATCTTGGAATGGCCGGTGGAAAGCAGGACCAGTATTCTGCAACTTTTGGAGGCGTCAATTTTATGGAGTTTATGAAGAACGACAAAGTGATCGTAAACCCGCTCCGCGTGAAAGACCATCACCTTGCTGAACTCGCAAACAATTTGGTTTTGTATTACACTGAAACCAGTCGCATGTCTTCTGCGATCATTGAAAAACAACAGAAAAATGTTCGTGAAAAAAACATGAAGTCAATTGATGCAATGCATAAACTCAAGGAGCAAGCCATCATGATGAAAGAATGTTTGCTGAAAGGAAATATTGATGAAATTGGTAAGATACTTGATTTTGGTTGGAAGTATAAAAAACAACTGGCTGCAGGTGTTTCAAACAAGTTCATTGATGATCTCTATTTAACAGCAATGAAGAATGGCGCTACTGGAGGTAAAATATCAGGTGCAGGTGGTGGTGGTTTTATTTTCTTTTATTGTCCGGGAAATACACGGTATAAAGTTATTGAAGCACTCAATGCTTTTGGCGGGCAGGCCAAACGTTACGAATTTACAACAACAGGGCTTTCTACCTGGAAAATATAAAGGATGGTCACTCCTGCATATCTTTTGTTTACCGCATAAATAAAATCGGGAACAGCCTCTGTCAAATTTTATTAACAAAATATTGTTGAAAATTTATTTCTCCTGAATTGATTTAACTGACTCTTTCATTGAGATGTGTTTATTCTTAGTTATCAGTTATATTAATTTTTTTATTGAAATTTATGCTGATACTTATCTTCAACATTTATTTGCTGTTTAATATTATCATGTTGTTTGCTAAATATTATCTAGTACTTTTGCAAGCTAAATTTTTAAAAAATGAAAAATAATAAAGTTTTAGGTGGCGGCGAATTCCTTTTAACTAAATCAAAAGCTTTAGACGTTTTTATTCCTGAAGAATTTGATGAAGAACAGAAGATGATCTCCGGCATGTGTCAGGACTTTCTTGAAAAAGAAGTTTTTCCTAATCTTGACAGGATTGACAGCATGGAACCGGGTATTATGAGGGGCCTTATCTCCAAAGCAGGTGAATTGGGTTTGATGGGTATTTCCATTCCCGAAGAGTACGGTGGATTTGGACAATCTTTTGTCACTTCAATGCTTGCATCTGATGTTTTGGGTGCAGGATATTCTTTTGCAGTTGCTTTTTCAGCCCATACGGGCATAGGTTCTTTACCGATTTTATACTATGGATCAGAGGAACAGAAAACGAAGTATTTGCCAAAGCTTGCTTCAGGCGAATATGCAGGTGCCTACTGCCTGACTGAGCCTAATGCAGGATCAGATGCCAACTCAGGAAAAACAAAAGCCGTACTTTCAGAAGATGGTAAACATTATATTCTGAATGGTCAGAAGATGTGGATCACCAATGGTGGTTTTGCTGATGTGCTGACAGTTTTCGCCAAAATTGATAATGACAAAATTCTTAGCGCTTTTATAGTAGAGCGCAACTTCCCGGGTGTTTCTTTTAACCCTGAAGAAAAAAAGATGGGCATCAAAGGTTCATCAACAGTGCAGATATTCTTTAACGACTGCATGGTTCCGGTTGAAAATATGCTTGGCAAGAGAGGCGAAGGTTTTAGAATCGCATTGAACATTCTGCATATCGGCCGTATTAAACTTGGCGCAAACTCACTCGGTGCCGGACGCAGGGCAATTATGCATTCTGTAAATTATGCCAACGAACGTAAGCAGTTTGGTACTCACATTGCCAATTTTGGTGCAATAAAATACAAGTTATCAGAACAGGTCATCCGTCAGTTTGTCAGTGAAGGCGCTGTTTACCGCACAAGCAAATATGTTGATGAAACCATCAAAATGCATATTGCAGATGGTATGGAGAAGGCGCAGGCTTATCTTGAAGCATTGGGCGAATATGCAATGGAAGCAGCCATTCTGAAAGTTCTCGGTTCGGAGAATCTTGATTACATCGTTGACGAAGCTGTACAGATTCATGGAGGAATGGGTTTTTCAGCAGAAATGCCTGTTGACAAGGCTTACCGTGACTCCCGCATCAACAGAATATTTGAGGGAACCAATGAGATCAATCGCCTTGTCGCTTCTGACATGTTTCTGAAAATGGCCAAAAAAGCCAATTGCGAATTGTTCAGTTTTTCAAGATCAATTTACGACACACTGAATGATATTCAAGAAGACTCAACTTCTGTTACAGGATATTTTGAAAAGAAATATTTCTACGTAGAGAATCTTAAGAAAGCTGTCATTTTAATGCTCGGAAAAGCTTACGACTCCATTTGCAAACAATACAGCACCGAGCAGGAAATTATGATGAGCATTTCCGATATGCTTATTCATCTTTATGCAGCCGAATCGCTTGTTTTAAGAGTGGAAAAACTGCAGGGCATAAAAAGCGAGCAGGAATTTCCAGTTTATAAAGACATCTGCGACGTGTTTCTTTATGAAGCAGCTTCGTCAATTTACAAATCTGCAATGGATGCTTTGAATTCATTTGCCACAGGTGAAGAATATACAAAGATCATGAATGGCTTAAGAAAGCTTACCACCGTTGAACAGGTGAACCTGAAAGAAGCCAGAAGAAGAATTGCATCCAAGTTGATAGAAGATAATACCTATAGGTTTTAGAAAAGTCAGTTTTTGCGGAAATCGAAAGATTGAAATTCTTGTTTAATGAAAAGATCAAACGCTCTCTGAAAAGGGGGCGTTTTTTTACACAATTTTTTTTAATGGGAAATGGGATATGAAGGATGCTGATAACACTGGTTGGCTGACAAATTTCCAATCATATTCAGGTGTCATTTAAACTCAAATTGCATACTTTTGCGAAGTTTTTAGAATTACTCTTTTCAACTTATGTCTCATCCTTCAGAAAAATCTGGTCTTTCAAGAAAGCTTGGGTTATTCAGTGCCCTGATGGTTGTGATATGTTCCATGATAGGCTCAGGCATCTTCAAGAAAGTTGCTCCTATGGCAGGGACTTTGTATTCGTCAAACCTTATTCTCCTCTGCTGGTTGCTGGCGGGAATCATTACTTTGTTTGGTGCAATCAGCTATTCGGGACTTTCAAGAATAAACAAAGAAGCAGGAGGGGAGTATCAGTATTTAAAGATCATTTTCGGAAAGTTTTTTTCATTTCTTTATGGCTGGACAGCCTTTGCTGTCATACAATCCGCATCCATTGCTTCCATAGCTTATGTGTTCAGTCAGTCGGTTAACAATATGACAAAACTCCCGACATTCTCTGAAGCTATATCAAATATTGGTTTGTTTGGTATCATCTATCCGTTTGATAATATCGGAGTGAAAGGAATCGCAATATTGATCATCATTCTGATCACACTCATTAATTATTTTGGTGTACAATACGGAGGCTGGACTGTCAACTTTTTCACCATTGCCAAGTTGCTTGGCATATTGTTTTTACTGGGAATTTGTTTTGGTTCAGGCATTGGAAGCAGTGCCAATCTACATCAACAATCGCAACATTATGGTGAAATAAGCAGCTTGAATTTTTGGGGACTGACAAGCATTGTCTTTGCGGCTATGCTCAGTGCCTTTTGGGCTTTCGATGGTTGGGTCAACATCACGTTTCTTGCAGGGGAAGTGAAAAATCCCAAGAGAGATCTTCCTATTTCAATTATCGGGGGTGTGCTTATTGTTACCGCTTTTTACCTTGTGGTCAATTATGCATTTCTTTATGTCATGCCCGTGGATTCGTATGCTGCAATGGCGGGAGCTCAAAATAATATTGCTGCAGCAGAAATAACGAAAACAGTGATGGGACCTGCCGGTTTTATAATTATTTCATCTCTTATTCTCATTTCAACTTTCGGAACCACCAACAGCAGCATCATGTCATCGTCACGCATTTATTATGCGATGGCAAAAGAGGGCTTGTTTTTTCGCAATGTTGACAAGGCTCATTCAAAATATAAAACACCTCACAGGGCTTTATTCATTCAATGCGTGTGGTCGTGTTTGCTGGTGATGTCGGGCACATTTGATCAGCTTACGGACATGCTGATTTTTGCCGCATTTATATTCTATGGGTCCGGCGCTTTTGGATTATTTGTTTTAAAAATTAGAGATCATTATAAGGAAAAGATATTCGGATATCCTGTGATCCCTGCATTATTTATTATTTTCTGTCTTGTACTTGTCGTCAGTTCTTTTGTTCAGCGACCTGTGGAAAGCCTTGTCGGCATTGGTCTGATCCTTACAGGAATTCCGTTTTATTTTTATTGGAGAAAAAGGTAACCTATTCAATGAATTCCAGATAGAATAAGCGTTGTAAAACGTATAAAGAACAGTTGAAAATTTTATTTCGAAATTTGGCCCATCAAAGGTTTACTACGATAAATTGCTGGTGATTCAAAATTGTTTCATTAGGGAGTAATGATGGATGGTGCTGTTACTAACTTATGTTCATTTATATTCAAACAAAATCTCTGAACTGCTAACAGAAAACGCAAATTTCTTATCTTTGCTGAAATTTCTTAAATATGGATATCAGGCAGGCAATAAAAGATTCTGTTTCGGTTAAAAATAAAATCATTGATGATGCCGTATTAATTGGCTCTATTGAAAAAGCAGCAAATGAAATGATTTTATCACTGAAGTCGAAAGGAAAAGTCCTGTTTTGTGGCAATGGTGGCAGTGCAGCTGATGCACAACATCTGGCTGCAGAACTTTCAGGCAGGTTTAACTACGACCGCGATCCTCTGCCATCCGAGGCTCTTCATGTAAACACTTCGTATCTCACGGCTGTTGCCAATGACTATGGCTACGATGAAGTATATGCCCGCCTGGTTAAAGGTTGCGGAAATAAAGGTGATATTCTTGTAGGACTTTCAACTTCCGGCAACTCTCCGAATGTGATAAAAGCATTTGAATGTGCAAAGAAATCAGGAATGGTAACCATAGGGATGACCGGCGCTACTGGTGGTAAAATGAAAGATCTTTCAGATGTGTTGATCAATGTGCCCTCAGAAAACACAGCACGCATACAGGAATCTCACATCACAATAGGACATATCCTGTGCGAAATTGTTGAATCAAATATTTTCCCAAAATGAAAAATGAAGTTATTTTACTTGCCGGCGGTTTAGGAACAAGGTTGCAGAAAGCAGTTCCCGATCTGCCCAAACCCATGGCTCTTGTTTGTGGCAGACCTTTTGTTGAATACATCATGGATTACCTGATCGAGCAGAATGTCAACAAATTTATTTTTTCTGTTGGTTACCGACACGAAGTTTTTAAAAACCATTTTTCCAATAATTATAAAGGCTGCGAGGTTGTTTATTCCGTAGAAGATACCCCTCTGGGAACCGGCGGTGGTATTAAAAGAGCGTTGGAATACGCAGAATTCAATGATGTCCTGATAGTGAATGCTGATACTTTATTCAAAGTTGACATTTCTTCATTTTATTCGATGCACAGAAAGGAAAAAGTTGAAGTTTCTTTGGCCCTAAAAAATATGGAGGATGTGCAAAGGTACGGAAGCGTAGAGATCACCAGTGGAAACAGAATAACTGGTTTTTCTGAAAAGAAAAATAAACCAGGGCAAGGAATGATCAATGGCGGGGTTTATCTTCTGAACAAAAAGATTTTTATCAAGCATGTTTTTGCTGAGAAATTTTCCTTCGAAAAAGATTATTTGGAACAATACTATTACAAAATTAAATTTTGCGGATACCCTTCCAATGGATATTTTCTTGACATTGGTATTCCTGAAGATTATGAAAAAGCGCAAAGTGAATTTAAAAGAATATAACATTGATAAAACCTGGACACTTTTTCTTGACAGGGATGGAGTGGTCAACAAAAGAATAATTGGCAATTATATCCTGCGTTGGGAAGATTTTGAATTTTTACCGGGTGTGCTTGATGCCATCAAAAGCTTTAATAAGATTTTCGGAAAGGTTGTTATTGTAACAAACCAACAATGCATTGGCAAAGGAATAATAACTGAGAATGAACTTGCCGCATTGCATGAAAAAATGTTGAAGGAAATTGAAAAAAATGGCGGAGCAATTGATGCCATTTTTTACGCACCACTTACCAGGGAAAGTCTGCATAATATAGACAGGAAGCCCAATGTCGGCATGGCTCTCAAAGCAAAGAAAAAATTTCCGGAGATCAATTTTAAAAAAGCAGTGATGGCCGGTGATTCCTTTAGTGATATGGAATTCGGACACCGGTTGAGCATGATCACTGTGCTGGTAAATGAAGATCCGGTCATGGCCAAAGATCATCCTGAAGTGGTTTGCTTTTGGGCACGGGATTTGAAGGAATTTTCAACACAATTAAATTAGCTTTTATTCGTTAACTGGAAAATATTTTCAAGGTATGAAAAAACACATTTTGATATTTCTGATCGCTATACTCATTGCCACAGTATCTTTTGCCCAGGTTACAAAAAGCGATACGCTTAACAAGACCGATGTCAAAGGCAAAAAACAAGGATATTGGAAGAAGTACTCTCATGACACCCTCAAATATGAAGGAAGGTTTAAGGATGATATGCCTACAGGGGAGTTTAAATATTATTATAATAACGGGAAACTAAAAGCTGTTTCAAAGTTTGCAACCGGTGGGAAATTTTGCTCTACAATTATGTATTATCCCAGCGGAAAGAAAGAAGCTGATGGTTTTTTTACCAATCAGAAAAAGGACAGCGTTTGGAAATACTATACGGAAAATGACACGGTAAACGCTGAAGAGCATTACAAAAACTGTCTCAAAAATGGTGACTGGAAATTTTTCTATAGCAATGGTGTTCTCAATGAAGAAGTCTATTGGGTAAATGGTGTTCGCAATGGTCTGTGGAAAATGTATTATAGTGATGGTAGTCTCAAGTCGGAATGTAAGATCATCAACGATAAAAGAGAAGGACTGTTCAAATTCTATTTTCCTTCAGGAAAAGTTCTGATGTCGGGACTGTATAAAGCCGGACTGAAAGATGGAGTTTGGATGCATTTCACTGAAGAGGGTTTGGCTAAAAAGAAAGAAACTTATGACAAAGGAATTCTCAAAAAAACAGAAATTCTGATACCTGATAAAAAGGATAAAACTGAAAAAGTAGAAAAAACAGACAATATAGATAATGGTCAATAGTCATTGGTCAATAGTCATTAGTCAATAGTCATTAGTCAATGGTCATTGGTCAATAGTCAATAGTCAATAGTCAATAGTCAATGGTCATTGTAAATGAATGGACATTTGAAATTTTAATGGTAAAAATGTAAAATGTAAAATGTTGAATTTAAAATGTAAAATGCAGCAACCTTGAACACTTTTCCAATATCTAACATCCAACATCCAACATCCAACATCCAATATCCAATATCCAATATCTAACATCTAACATCTAACATCTAACATCTAACATCTAACATCTAACATCTAACATCCAACATCTAACATCTAATATCTAACATCTAACATCTCAATAAACCATGTCCCACAAAGGCAGAGTACTTATGGCAATGAGTGGTGGAATTGACAGTTCCATTGCTGCGTTGTTGTTGCATGAACAGGGCTATGAAGTCATTGGATTTACACTGAAAACATGGGATTATGCATCTTCCTGCTCTTCGAAAAAAGAAACGGGTTGTTGCAGTATTGATTCGATCAATGATGCACGCAAAGTAGCAGCCCGTATGGGTTTCCGCCATTATGTGCTTGATGTGCGTGAGGAATTCAACAAGATGATCGTTGATGACTTTATTGAAGAATATCTTGCCGGCGCCACTCCCAATCCTTGCGTACGCTGCAACACTTTTATCAAATGGGGCTTGTTACTTGAGAAGGCCGATAAGCTCGATTGTGAATTTATATCCACCGGGCATTATGCAAAGGTGAAAAATGAAAATGATAGATTTGTTTTATCCAAAGGTCTTGATGAGACAAAAGATCAATCATACGTGCTGTGGGGGCTTACGCAGGAATTTCTTAAAAGGACTGTGTTCCCGCTTGGTCCTTTAGAAAAATCTGAAATAAGAAAAATGGCTGCTCTGGCAGGTTTCGATAATCTTGTGCAGAAAAGGGAAAGCTATGAGATCTGTTTTATTCCGGATGATGATTACAGGTCTTTTTTAAATAACAAGGTTGACGGGCTGGCTGCAAAAGTTGATGGCGGTAATTTTGTTTCGACCGATGGTAAAATCCTCGGGAAACACAAAGGCTATCCATTCTACACTATTGGACAGCGCAAAGGGCTTGTCATTGCAACCGGGACACCCATGTATGTCGTCAGTATAAATCCTGAAACCAATGTGATTGTTTTAGGGAAAAAAGAAGATCTTCAAAAGAGCACAATGAGGGTTGGGAAATTGAACCTGATCAAATATGCCCGGCCTCCTGAAGACATTGAGGTGGTAACGAAGATCAGATATAAAGACAAAGGAACGAAAAGCACACTTTCAATAAAAGATGATGTTGCCACTGTTGTTTTCAGTTCATCTGTAAATGCAATCACACCCGGACAGTCGGCGGTGTTTTATGAAAATGATGATGTGGTTGGGGGTGGGGTGATCATGGTGTGACATGTTAGATGTGGGTTGTTGGATGTTGGATGTTGGATGTTGCGGGGGTTGTTTGAAAAGTTAAAATGTAGTTTCTGTTTTAATTTTTAAGTCAACAAATGAAAAAAGATATTAACTTTGTGGTGATGAAATCAAAAGTTTTACTGTATTATGCAATTGTAGGTTTACTCACGCTGGGTTTATTTTCCTGCAAAAAAACAGAGGTCAAACCTGTTGATCTTGGCTATAGTTATTATCCCTCAAATGTTGGTCACTGGGTTTTGTATGATGTTGATTCAACCTACTACGATCAGTTTCATGGCACGGTCACCAAATCACATTTTCAGATAAAAGAATACTTTGAGTCAACCTTTCTGGATAATTCAAACAGACCAACGCAAAGGCTCGAACGCTACAAACAATACGATACCGTTCCTTTTTATTTAAAAGATGTATGGGCTTCTAACCTTACGCAATCAACTGCCGAAAAAGTTGAAGAAAATGTTCGCTTTGTAAAGATGATATTCCCTATTGCCAAAGGCTCTACCTGGAATGGCAATGCCTTTAACACGCTGAATGCGCAGAACTATAAATACTCAAATATTTTTCAGCCTTACACCGTTAATGGTAATACTTTCGATTCAACCGTGACTGTTATTCAGGATATTGATACCACAAACCTTCTCAATGCAAAAAATCAGGTGGAGATCTTTGCCAATCATGTCGGACTTATTTACAAACGATACAAGGATGTTACTCTGCTGCCTCCCTACAATGATTCTATTGTCGGTGGCGTTGACTATACAATGAAAATAGTTGCTTACGGAAATTGAAAGGTGAAGGCTGAAGGTTTGAAGGGTTGAAGATACAGGACTTTTAAAAATAAAATTAATAATAATGAAGCATAGTATTCTCGTAATTTTTGTTGTGATTTTCGGTTTGCAGGCAAGCGCACAGTTGGCTCCTCATAAATATCTCGTAAAATTCACTGACAGGCACAACTCACCATATTCTATCAGTAACCCTTCGGCATTTCTTTCTGCCAAAGCAATTGCAAGGCGAAACAACCAGGGCATAACAATAAAAAATAATGACCTTCCGGTAAACCCTGCCTATATTGACAGTGTGGTGAGCACCGGCGTTACTTTGCTGTGCATTTCAAAATGGTTCAACAGTGTTACTATTTACACCACCGATTCCATAGCCTATGCAAAGATCAGGTCTTTTCCTTTCGTATTAAGTGTGGACAGTGTTACAAGGATGATGCCTGAAGGCTATAAAAACAATATCCCCGAAAAGAAGATGACGTATGAAGTGAACCTGACATCAAAAGCCGGTAATTTACTTGAAAACCCAGCATCTGTAAATGAAATGAAGATCAATTCCAATACCTATAATTATGGTTTGGCAGCGAACCAGGTAACGATGATCAATCTGGATTACCTGCACAACCTTGGATTTTCAGGACAAGGAATGACCATCGCAGTCATTGATGCCGGTTTTAATAATGCCGATACCATTCATGAATTCGACAGTCTGTGGATAAATAACCAGATACTCGGAACAAAAGATTTTGTCAACCCCGGTGGAAATGTGTTCACGCAAATGGAGCACGGTATGGAGGTGCTATCAATTATGGGTGCTAATACTTCGGGTGTTATTGTTGGCACAGCGCCCAAAGCAAATTACTGGCTGCTTCGTTCGGAAGATGCAAACAGCGAGAATATCATTGAAGAATATAACTGGGCCTCGGCTGCTGAATTTGCCGACAGTGTTGGCGCGGATGTGATCAATTCATCTTTGGGCTACACCACTTTTGATAAACCCTGGATGGGACATACCTACGCTGATATGAACGGACGCACTTGCCCGGGAAGCATTGCTGCCACTATTGCCGCCGAAAAAGGAATGATCGTTTGCAATGCTGCCGGTAACTCAGGTGGTGGCACTGCATGGCACAATATAGGCGCTCCTGCTGATGCTGACAGTATTCTTACAACTGGCTCTGTGAATGACATTGGTAATTATTCAAATTTCAGTTCAATAGGGCCAACTTCTGATGGAAGAATAAAACCTACAGTTGCCACAGAAGGCGAAGGCACAGTTGTGGTACATACAAACGGTGCGGTTTCGGGTGGAAACGGAACTTCATTTGCAACACCTGTTTTGACAGGCGCAACAGCATGCCTGTGGCAGGCATTCCCCACGATGACCAATATGCAAATAATTGAAGCCATCAAGCAAAGTGCAAGCCAATACACACATCCCGACACCCTCGAGGGTTGGGGTATCCCTAATTTTGCAGCAGCAAACCTGATTCTTTCAGGGATCAAGGTATTCAATCTTGATGATAATTCATTTAATGTTTTCCCAAATCCGGTCACCAATATTCTTTATGTAATTTTCTATTCAAGCGACACTGAATATGTGGATATTGATATTTTCGACATTGCCGGTAAAAAAGTTTTATCAAAGCCAAAACTACACAAGAATGAAGGCTGTAACTATTTTGCATTAGACAATATTTCTGCACTCTCAAAAGGTGTGTATATTCTCAGGATTACCACCAATGGCAAGAAATTGACACGTAAAATAATGAAAGTAGAATAATCAAATTCCAAGATACAAATTCCAAATTCCAAGATCCAAATTCCAAATTTAAAATCAAAAATCTCAAATCATAAATCAGAAATATACAATCATGGATACAAACAATCAAGCACAAGAGATTCTAAAGAAAGAATCAGTAGGTTATCTTAAATCAAAGATCAACCTGCAACAGGGTTCTTTAATAATGACACCTGATAAAATCAAACTCGAAGCCCACAAAACCGGAGTTGGTGGCGGAGGATTATTCGGAGCATTATTGAAAAGTAAAGTTGAAAAATCGAACAACATTTTCGAACTCGGTTATAAAGATATTCAGTCTGTAGCCCAGGGAAAACATGGTGTTTCGAAAAATGTTCTTGAAATTACCGATAAGCAAAATGTAACCCACCGCATGATCGTGAAGAATTTTGAAGAGTGGGAAACGGCACTCAAACAAAAGATCTAAAATTGTCATTAGTCATTAGTCATTAGTCAATAGTCATTAGTCAAAAGTCAATAGTCATTGCAACTCATTGATGATTGACCATTGACCATTGACCATTTGAATATCCGAAATTATACCAGAACGGAAAGCCACTAAGTTTTTAGCTTTTATCAGGATAATTAATTTCGAAAAAACCTTATTTTTTATTTTTTCAACCTTAATAGAAAAGATGACACACGCAGTCACCTTAACCTTATAACCTTATTGCAAGGAAAATAAGGTTATAAGGTTGGATTTGTGAGAATGTTTTTTTCTATTAAGGTTAAAGAACAAGAGAAATAAGGTTTTTTCTTTTCCTTTTAGGAATTATTAGCGTCCGGAGAAATTATTATAATTGCCATTAAAAACCGCATAAAACATGACATTGCCTGAAGGGGTAACATCATATAATTTCACTCCTTCCGGGTTTTGGAATTCTTTGTATTCTATTTGCTATAATAATATCATCCCTTCGGGATTTTATCGTCGTGCGTAACATCACTAAGTAATTTCTTAGTGTTTCTTCGTGTTCTTAGTGTCCTTAGTGGTAAACTTTCGAATTTCCTCTGATGTCTTTAGAAAATATTAACTCCGAAAGTTAGTCGTATCAGGCGGTAAAAAGTATTGAAATCAATCACATTCTCCTTTGTTATCCCGGCAGGGTGGGAGCCATAGTCAAGGCGATAAGTATGACTGAAAATATTGAGTTCGTAGCCGAGTTTTACGGAAAATAAGAATTTTGAAGTGCGGTAGCCTGCCCCCAGGTCAAGTCCGCCAAGGAACCCTCCTTTGTCCCGAAAAAAGAAACCATTTGAATCGTTGGCGATCCTGTTGTCGAAATATTGATAGCCGGCATTCAAACAGGTGACAAAAACCATTCTTTCGCTCAATACTTTTTGATACATGACCTTTGCATAAACGGGTATCATCAGCCGGTTGTAATATTCCGCCGAATACACCGGGGAACTTTCAAAAAACTCGCCGTTCATCCCCGAGCCTATGCCAATTTTGAACGATTCCGTTAATCCGTAAAGAATATTGAGGTTTATGCCATAAACAGGATTGCGATAAAGAGCGAATTTTGGATAATTCAAAGTTTCTATGCCTTTATAATGAAAGGTCTGAATTGTGCTTTTGCCATTCGAAAATTTTATGGGCGCTTCAATATCCAACTGCAATTTCCCTTTGTCCTGTGCAAACAGAAAAGGAGAATAGAAGGAGAGGCAGATGAATGTGAGGGTGATAATTTTTTTCATTGTTCGGGGGTTTTTGTTGTGGGCCATATTATTTCCTATTGCAAAGATAGGATAAAGTTTTAAAATGATTTGCCTGGATTATTTCATCGAATTACGAATTCTTTACGAATATACGAATTACGAAACGGCGTTTACTCATAAAGCCAAAGTTGGAATTTCGGGAAAAAGTCACGGATGTGACGACATAAAAATTCATGATTGATTTACGAACGCATAAGGAAACGCGCCCGAACCTGAGGTTATTCCTTATTTCGCTTCGTTTCTACAGGGCTTTTGTACGAAGTGAAATTTGTCATTATTTATTAAAGTTTTTATAAGTTGTTGTTATACCATTTTTTACACCTCAATATTTGCTTAACTTTTGTGCTATTTTAGGTTTTTTGACCTTCCTCTCAACTTTCGAGAGGTACCTCTCAGCTTTTGAGAGGAACCTCTCAGTTTTCGAGAGGAACCTCTCAGTTTTCGAGAGGAACCTCTCAGTTTTCGAGAGGAACCTCTCAGTTTTCGAGAGGAACCTCTCAGTTTTTGAGAGGAACCTCTCAGCTTTTGAGAGGAACCTCTCAACTTTTGAGAGGTAGCCCAAAATTCATGTTCCGCTTCAATTTTATTTCCCCTATTTCATGGATAGAGATGAGTAAAAAAAATCAAGGAAAACCAAAGTCACGGAGTGATGACATAAAAATTCCTGATTGATTTGCGAACGCGAAACGCGCCCGAACCTGAGAAATGAGAGTATAAAGCAGATTGTGTAAACTGGATATTTAGAGCCTACATCTGTCTTCAAAGATAATTAAAAATTGTTGAAGAATAATAGGCCAACTTCTAATGGACTTACT
>CAISZK010000200.1 GCA_903889915.1 uncultured Bacteroidota bacterium | reverse complement strand
GCAGTGCAGGCATTGGCATCGGTCATGCTTACTGTGAAAACTGTTGTAACAGTCGGCAAAATATTTTGCGAAGGAAGGTTGACACCATTGCTCCAATGATAAGTAAAGGGAGGCAAACCTGCAACAGGGTTGGCACAAATGCTGGTACCGGAACCGAAACAAACTCCCACATCGGGGCCGGCATTCACAATAGGTAATGCTTTCACTGTAATAAGCGCCTGATCGGTGGCTGTACAGCCATTAGCAGAAGTTACAGTCAGAAAATAATTGGTGGAAGTAATTGGTGCGACCAATTGCGAAACGGCATTGATGCCATTGCTCCACTGGTAATGCAGCGGCTGTGTGCCTGTGCTTGCGGAAGCATTGAGCATGGTATTGGCGCCATTGCAGATACTCACATCCGGACCTGCATTGGCAACCGGCAAAGGATTGACAGTAACAATAACCATGTCGGTAGCGGTACATGCGTTTCCTGAAATAACGGTCACAGTATAGGCTGTGGTTGCGGACGGAGAGACTATCTGAGAAGCGCCGTTGACACCATTGCTCCAGATGAAGGAAAGAGGCGAAACTCCGGAACTGGCGTTTGCATTCAGAATGGTGGCAAGGCCATTGCATATCGCTACATCAGGACCTGCGGAGGCAACAGGTAAGGGATTAACTGTAATGATCACCTGGTCGGTAGAGACACATCCATTACCACCGGTTACTGTCAGATCATACGTTGTGGCTGTAATTGGCGAGACAACCTGAGAAACTCCTGCGACACCATTGCTCCAGTTGAAAGACAAGGGTAATACACCCGAACTGGCACCGGCATTCAGAGTTGCGCTTGTTCCAAAACAAATGCCTGTGTTGAGACCTGCGTTGGCTACAGGTAAAGGATTGACTGTGATCGCAACCTGATCGGAAGAACTACAACCATTACCCGATGATACTGTCAGGGTATAAGTTGTTGTTGCAGGAGGTGAAACTGTTTGCGAAATTGAGCAGACCCCATTGCTCCAGTTATAAGTTAAAGGAGCAACGCCTGTGCTTGCTGATGCATTCAGTATGGTGTTGGTGCCGAAACAAAGTCCGGCATCAGGACCAGCATTGGCGGCAGGAAGAGGATTCACTGTGACGACAACCTGACTTGTTGCACTGCAACCATTGCCTGCGGTAACAGTTACTGTATAAGTTGTCGTTGTTGCAGGAGATACAACCTGGGTTGAAGAATTAATACCATTGTTCCACGAATACGATAATGGAAGTACACCAGTACTTCCGCCTGCATTAAGAGTAGCAGTGGTGCCAAGGCAAATTGCAGTGTTGGGTCCGGCGTTCACAACCGGTAAGGGGTTTACTGTAATTACAACCTGATCGGAAGAAGTGCAACCATTGCCGGCTGTGACAGTCACAGTATAGGTGGTGGTTATAGCAGGTGTTATTATCTGTGAAGGAGTATTTACGCCATTGTTCCAGGCATAAGACAAGGGCAATACACCGGTGCTACCGCCGGCATTGAGCGTGGTGTTCACTCCCAGACAAACGGAAACATCAGGGCCTGCATTTACTATGGGCAAAGGATTGACGGTGATCACAACCTGGTCAGAAGCAGTGCAGCCATTTCCTGAAGTAACGGTTACAATATAGGTTGTTGTTGCAGCAGGAGAAACTGTTTGTGAGACTGTGTTCACACCATTGCTCCAATGATAAGACAATGGCGCCATACCGGAACTTAAGGAAGCATTCAAAGTTGTATTGGCGCCGAAACAAATTGTTGCATCAGACCCGGCATTTGCAGTGGGTACTGCATTAACGGTAACCGTCATCTGGTTTGAAGAACTACAACCATTAGCAGTTGTCACTGTTACTGTATAAGTGGTTGTCACCAGCGGAGCGACGACCTGTGTAGCTGTGTTGACACCATTATTCCATAGAAAAGACAATGGAGCCGTTCCGGTACTTCCTGCAGCAGAAATGGTAGCAGTTGAACCCAAACAAATGGCTTCATTTGGACCCGCACTTGAAACAGGTAATGAGTTCACGGTGACAACAACTTCGGCAGAATTGCTGCAACCACTGATTGAAGTTCCGGTAACAGTGTAAGTGGTGGTGGTGGTTGGATTCACCGAAATAGAGGGACCACTCTGCCCTGTGCTCCAGACGTAAGTATAGTTACCGTTTGCGGTAACGACAATTGAATCTCCGTTGCAAATAACGGGTGTCGGAGGCACGATCACAACAGGCTGAATAAATATGACCGTAGAAAGTTTTACGGTACACCCGGTAACTGTGGTCATGGTGCAGGTAACTGTATCGCCGTTCACCGGATTGGCTATGGTAATATTGGCGGTTGTCTGGCCGGTACTCCAATGGTATTGTGCAAAACCGGGGGGTGCGGCAATAAATTCGGTATTGCCGAGGCATTCCTGAGTAAGTTCCATTGTTCCACAGTAACAAGAAATGTATGCATAACCGAAGTGACCGCCGGGGACACCGGGATCGCAATCGTAAGTTGTGAATTGAATTGTGATGGTCTGCCCGATATAGGCTGAGAGATCCACACTCACTGTAGTCCAGTCTTTCCAGACGACAGGGTCTGTGGGTCTGCATGCACCAGGTTCCGGATTACACTGATGGAATCCGGGGATACCGCCGGTAGCAGAAACTTCATAAATTCCACAGACAGGATCCACGACGTTGCCTGATGAGTCAAGGACATAAATGGTGAATTTCGGTTGCTGATTTAAATTGTGACCGGGATCCTGCAGGACAACCGCATATTGATAGGTGAATATCGTGTTGGTAGCACCCACCGCAACAGAATATTCCAGTCTTTCCGCCTGTGGATTGCCACCAACACAGGCAGCAGCCAGTTCATTGCCCAGCCTGCATGAGGTAGTACCTCCGGGAGGCAACACACTTAATAAATTTCCGGTATTGGGGTCGGTGCCCGGAAGGTTCATGATTGTTTGCCTCCCTGCTGAAGATGGAGGCGAGTTCGGTATTCCAGGCACAATGCCTGGTACGCTGTTGATGTATGTTCCAGTGCTATTTTGCCCTGTAGAACCTGTCCAATTGCTAAAATTATTGAACGAAAAATCTGCGTTAACGCATGTGTTTTGTGCTATTGAATCTTTAAACAAGAAAAGCACTACAATAAAAATGTATACCTTTACCCTCATAAAAATTATTTTTTACTATTAATATCGTATATTTTATTTGAACTTACAATTTTTTCAGCACTAATTATCAGCAAAGATACGTCATAATAATGTTAATTATTTTACAATCCAACAATTATTTGTTAATTTTAACACTATTGAAAATTTCCTAAAATTTATTTGATTTGATGCATTTTTTATATGCTTTAACTTTAATTTTCATATTCAGCAAAAAATAAAATTGAAAATGCCAACCTAATTCAGTATGATTCAATTTTAAGAATGATAATCACACCAGTCAGATAAGCGAAAACACTTCAGAGATAAAGAAATGAAGGATAAAACTATTGATTAGCGCAGGCTATAAACTACCAATTAAAAAACCAATAAGAATTTGTTGAACAATGACCTTTGGAAAAGTGAAGAAAACTTTTCCAAAGTATAGTAATGAAAATAAAGGAAATTCAGGAGTGTGAAATTACTGAAATTTTATTCCAGTATGCGGAGTTTTGCAAACTTCAGCAGCAATTGTTTTTGTCCAACACCTTCAAAGAATACCATGGCTTTTTTCTCGGCGGCTTTGCCTTCAACATTGATCACCTTGCCTGTTCCGAAGCGTTCGTGTTGCACTTTCATGCCTACCTGCAGCAGATCAATAACGTTTTCGGTAGGCTGGAATTCACCGGCTGATGGTTTTTCTGCTGCCTTGTTGAAAGGAACGAGGTTCTTTTTTACAAAGTTTGGAGGCAAGGTATTTTTTAAGGCTGGTTTTGAGACCGGCTTTGTATCGAATATAAAATCTTTCTGAACCGCCTGTGACTTTCTCCTGGGAAATTCAATAAAGGAAGGATTGATCTCCTCCAGGAAACGGCTGGGTTCGCAGAAATTGAGGTTGCCCCATTTGTAGCGTGTTTCGGCAAAGGAAATGGTTATTCTTTTCATTGCCCTTGTGACGGCCACATAAAACAAGCGGCGCTCTTCCTCAAGATCACTGCGTGAAGACAGTGACTGACTTGAAGGAAAAAGGTTTTCCTCCACTCCTACCACATAGACATGAGGAAACTCAAGACCCTTGGCGGCATGGATGGTCATGAGTGAGACATAGTCGCCGTCTTCTCTTTTGTCAGGGTCTTCTGCATCGGTGAGTAGTGCGATATCCTTCATGTATTCTTCAAGGGTTTTCAGTTTTTCTTCGGCGCCCTCCTCTTCTTCTCTTTCTGAAAATTCCTTGATACCGTTGAGAAGTTCTTCAATGTTTTCAACCCTGGCAATGCCTTCGGGAGTGGTGTCTTCGCTCAGATCCTTCAACAATCCTGAAGATTTGGCGATATGCTGAGCAACTACAAAAGCATCTCTTGTCTTTTGCATGGCCGCAAAACTGCGGATCATCGTGGCAAAGTCGGCAACTTTATCTCCGGCAGCACCAAAGGAAAAGGATTTGATATTTGAAACTACATCCCATGGAGAGATGGAATTTTGATCAGCCACAACCACTATTTTCTCCTGCGTGGTTTTACCGATCTTGCGGTTGGGAGTATTGATAATACGCCACAATGCTTCCTCATCTTTGTGATTTATGGAAAGCCGAAAATAAGCGAGCAGGTCTTTTATCTCCCTGCGTTTGTAAAATGAAAGTCCTCCGAAGATCTTGTAATTTATATTCATTTTGCGCAAGGCTTCCTCCATTGCACGTGATTGGGCGTTGGTGCGGTAGAGGATGGCAAAATTGGCGTTCTGCAACTGGTGCTGCATCTTTTGCTCAAAGATGGAACATGCCACAAGATGTCCTTCTTCATTGTCGGAATTGGCTTTGATGAGTTGTATTTTTTCGCCATTATCGTTCTGTGTCCAGATCTCTTTAAATATCTGGTCTTTGTTATTCACAATAATGCTGTTGGCGGCATTGACAATGTTCTGCGTGGAACGGTAATTCTGTTCCAGCTTGAATATTTTAATATCGGGATAATCGTTTTTCAGGTTCAGGATGTTCTTGATGTTTGCACCGCGGAAGGCATAAATACTTTGAGCATCGTCGCCAACAACACAGATATTCTCATTGTTTGCAGCCAGTTTTTTCACGATGATGTATTGAGAGTAGTTGGTGTCCTGATACTCGTCAACGAGGATGTAGTGAAACTGCTGCTGATACTTATAAAGAACCTCAGGAAAATTGCTGAGCAGAATATTTGTTTTGAAAAGCAGGTCATCAAAGTCCATAGCAGAAGCCCTGTAAAGCCGCTGATCGTACTTTGTATAAATTTCACCCAACCGTGGTTTTCCGGCAGATTTGTCACGCTGCACGATCTCGAAATCTTCAATGTAGGCGCGTGGAGAAAGAAGACTGGTCTTGGCTGCTGAAATGCGCGAGAGCACAATGCCTGCGGGATAAACTTTGTCATCAAGTTCCAGTTCTTTGATGATTGATTTAATAAGGCTTTTTGAATCGTCAGTGTCGTAGATGGTAAAATTAGAAGGATAGCCAAGACGATGGCCTTCGATGCGCAGAATACGGGCAAAGATGGAGTGGAAGGTTCCCATCCAGACATTGCGGGCTTCAATTGTCCCGACAAGGCCGGTGATACGTTCCTTCATTTCGCGTGCCGCCTTGTTGGTAAAAGTCAGGGCGAGGATATTAAAAGGGTCAATGTTTTTGCTCAGCAAATGGGCCACTTTATAGGTAAGTACACGGGTCTTTCCTGAACCTGCGCCTGCAATCACCATAACTGGTCCGTCGGTACATAAAACAGCATTGCGCTGTGCTTCGTTCAGGTCGGTAAGAAAATCTGCCACTTTATCAATATTATTAAGAGTTTCAAAAGTACTTCAATTTCTCTTATGGTAGGTGGCTTGTTGAAAAAATTTTATTCAAAACACAATAACAAATATTTGACAATTCTATAAAGCAACCTAATGATTGTTTTCTTGTCTTATTGTTCAGACAGCGATTAATTCATTTGGAGAAAATTCTCTTACATCACCTCCAATTATTATTCATTAAATCCAATTTGTTTTATGAAAAAACTAATTTTTACTCTTGTAATTTCTCTTTTCATTTCAGTAAGAATTTTTGGACAAGTAACTTGTCTTGCAAGTTATGCTTCATATCTTTATCAGGGCAGCACCTATCATTTTTATGAAAATGCACAGACGGGCGCTCAAAATCATTATCACTGGGATTTTGGTGATGGAACCACCCTGGACACTACCTATAGCGGCTCTTTCAATCTTGAATCGCACACATTTACCAGCAACGGCAGTTTCAATGTTTGTCTTTACGTTTATGATATTGATACCAACCATGACACATTGTGTACAGACCATCATTGCACCACTGTTACAATAACCACTGCAGCTACCTGCGTGGCAAGTTTTGCTGATTATGTTTACCAGGGTTTGACTTACCATTTTTATCAAACAGCAACCACAGGCAATCAGAATAATTATCACTGGATTTTCGGTGACGGAACAAGCTTTGATACCACAGGCAATCTGGTATCTCATACCTATCCGGGTAATGGCACTTACAATGCATGCCTGATCGTTTATGATATTAATCCGACATCTCACGACACGTTGTGTGCCAATTACACATGTCATTCCCTCTCCATAGGTCCCGGAGATACCTGTGTTGCAAGCTTCGGCTATTACTTTGTTTCAGGAACCAATTATCATTTTTATGAAAATGCGCAAACCGGCGATCAGAATTGGTATCACTGGAATTGGGGTGATGGCACCACTATGGACACTGCTTACCTCTACCCCTTCCACAGTTTTCCCGGAAACGGTGTTTATCATGTGTGCATGACAGCATACCATATTGATACCTTAACGCACGACACGCTGTGTTCAAAAACTCTTTGCGATACCATTACGATAGGTACAACAGCCACCTGTGTTGCCAGTTTTGCGGGTTATCTTTACCAGGGATTTACTTACCATTTTTATGAAAATGCAAGTACAGGAAACCAGAATAATTATCACTGGGTTTTTGGTGATGGTACTTCGCTCGATACAAGCGGTCATTTTGTTTCGCATAATTATCCGGGCAACGGAACTTACAATGTTTGCCTGATCGTTTATGACATAAATCCGACAACGCACGATACGCTTTGTGCCAATTATTCATGTCAGACGATCACCATTGGTGCAACATGCGTTGCCAGTTTTTCCTATTATTTATACAATGGCAGCACCTTCCATTTTTATGAAAATGCGCAATCCGGAAGTCAGAATAATTATCACTGGATCTTTGGTGACGGGACAACTCTGGATACTACCGGGCATCTGGTATCTCATACCTACCCGGGCAACGGAATGTATCATGTTTGCCTGATCGTTTATGATATTAACCCAACCACTCACGATACGCTGTGCATGAACTATACCTGCCACACTATCGTTATCGGAAACACATGCGTTGCGAGCTTTGGATATTATCAGTACCAGGGCAATGTCTATCATTTTTATGTAAATGCTCAAACGGGCGATCAGAATGCATATCACTGGAATTTTGGTGACGGGACCACACTCGACACAACCTATTTGTATCCTTTCCACACATTCCCCGGCAACGGCGTTTACAATGTTTGCCTGACAGTGTTTGATATTGATTCGCTGACGCATGACACACTTTGTTCAGATACCCTCTGCCAGACAATCACGGTGGGTAATACTGCTACCTGTGTTGCAAGTTTTGCCGGTTATCTTTACCAGGGATTTATTTACCACTTTTATGAGAATGCCGGTACGGGCGATCAGAACCATTATCACTGGATCTTCGGCGACGGAACATCGCTGGATACTACGGGGACTTTTGTATCCCACGTTTATCCGGGCAACGGAACTTACAATGTTTGCCTGATCGTTTATGATATTAACCCTACGACCCACGATACGCTCTGCTATAATTACACCTGCCAGTCAATAACCATAGGGAATCTGTGCACTGCAAGCTTTGGTGATTACCAATACCAGGGCAGCACTTTCCATTTCTATGTGAACGCACAAACGGGCAGCCAGAATGAATATCACTGGGATTTTGGTGATGGAACCACGCTCGATACGACTTATCTGTATCCCTTCCACACTTTCCCCGGCAATGGCACTTATAATGTTTGCCTAACTGCTTATGATATTAATCCCACAACGCATGACACACTTTGTTTAAATACTATTTGCCATACGGTAACAATAGGTATTACCGATACCTGCGTTGCAAGTTTTGCATGGTATCTTTACCAGGGAACTACTTTTCATTTTTATGTGAACGCCCAGTCAGGTAATCAGAATGCATATTACTGGGATTTTGGCGACAGCACTTATTCATCCACCAATTCCAACTATGCCTTCCATAATTACAGCGGTTATGGCAGCTATATTGTTTGTCTGACAGCAATGGATATTGACCAGGTAACTCACGACACATTATGCAAAGCCACCAAATGCGACACAATTGGATATCACAGCGGGATCAACGAATTCAATCTTGCTTCAGAATTCAGTGTGTATCCAAATCCTGCATCCGGCAATGTTCAAATTGTAAATCATAGTGGAATGAATGCTCAAATGATCCTTTATAATTATTTGGGAGAAGCCGTCAGAACTATTGATTTAATGAAGGGCGACAATAATCTTTCAGTGAACGATCTTCCTTCGGGAGTCTATGTTTACAGGATCAGTGCAGGCAACAAAATAGTTGGATCAGACAAATTGATTGTTGTGAAATAGGCTATTGAGAGAGCCAATTACCTAACGAAAAAGGGTGACTTGAAATCACCCTTTTTTTATTGAATTTTATAAGTTATTCAAGCTATTTTTTAACCACATAGACACAATAGGAACATAGGCTTCACATAGGTCTGCTCACGAAACATCAATTTTTCATCAAAGTGAATTCCGCCAATAACTATGTGTTTTTCTTATGTATCTACTGTGTCTATGTGGTGAAATTTATAAATCTCAAATCTCAAAAGTCTGCCGCAATTCAGGGATAGCAATGTTGCTGAATCCTTCATTGGCCAGTTTTTCCTGGTATTTTATTTGTGTTTCGTATTCCCCGTGCACAAGAAACATTTGTTTCACCTGCTTTGGATCCTGGAATTTGAGGAAAGTGATCATTTCGTTGTAGTCGCCATGAGCGCTGAAGGATTCGAGCACCCTGACATCGGCTTTCACAGCGTATTCCACACCATAAATTGAAACAACTTTATCGCCCCTTCTGATACGAGCACCAAGTGTTGAAGGCTCGCAATAACCCACAACCAGTATGGTATTTCTTTCATTGCAGATGCTGTTTGCAAGGTGATGTTTCACACGGCCTGCTTCCATCATTCCCGATGCCGAGATGATGATGCAGGGTTCTTTGATATTGTTCAGTCTTTTTGAATCTTCTTCAGTCTGCACATAGTCCAGCCCGTTAAAGCCAAACGGATCGGGGTCGTTTTTCATGAAAGTAAGCATCTCATCGTTGAAACATTCGGGATGAAGTTTCATGATGTTGGTGGCATTCACTGAAAGCGGACTGTCAACAAAAACTTTCACATGCGGCACACGACCATCACCTATCAGCCGGTTCAGTGCATAGAGCAACTCCTGTGTACGGCCCACGCTGAAAGCAGGGATGATCAGTTTGCCTTTTTTCTTAAAACATGTTTCGAGCACCACCAGCTTCAGATCATCTTCGGCAGTTTCAAGGTCGGTGTGCAGCCTGTCGCCATAAGTTGATTCAGTCACCAGGATCTCGGCTTGCGGGAAAACCTGGGGAATGCGCAAAATTTTATTATGCTGCCGGCCTATGTCGCCGGTGAAACAAAACTTTGTGGTTTTGCCATTTTCGGTAATCTGCAGGTTCACTACTGCGCTGCCCAGAATATGGCCGGCATCGGTGTAAGTAAGTTTAATTCCTTCGTCAACGTAAAATTCCTTGTTGTAAGGAATGCTGATAAAATAATTCATACAGCGGTCGGCATCCTGATGGGTGTAAAGAGGCTCAACAGGCGGCAAGCCGTGTTTTGCACGTTTTTTATTGTTCATCCTGGTATCATTCTCATGAATTCGCCCGCTGTCGGCAAGCATCACAGCGCACAGTTCTCGGGTGGCATGGGTTGAAATGACTGTCCCTTTAAAACCTTTGTTCACCACATAAGGCAGCAAGCCCGAATGATCAATGTGGGCATGCGAGAGGATGAGGAAATCAATGGCCGAAGGATTAAAACCAAGGTCCCTGTTGAGGTTCTCTGTTTCCTCGCCTTTGCCCTGGAAGAGGCCGCAATCGAGCAAAATTGTTTTACCATTGTTGAGTGTAATGAGGTGTTTGCTTCCGGTAACTTCGCGTGCAGCACCCAAAAATTGAATTTTCATGAGATTGTTTTTTAGAACGGCAAAATTAAAACAATATCTGTTAGGGGGGAAGAAAAAGTTAAGGGGTTTGTAGTTTGTGGTTCTGCTGAAGGGGGAAGGTTCAAGGTTTCGGGGGAAAATGACTTAAGAGGTTTTGAAAACAGGAATGTTTATTTTGTTGGGATATGATTTTTTTATTAAAAATAGCGTGGATACTGATGTCCTGACTAATTCTGCAAAGAACGGAATGAAAATTTCAAAATAATTTTTCTTAAAATAATTGTCAGGTGAACTTAAAGATTTATATTTGCCGAAAAATTATTTGTAAACAACACAAAAATTGTATTTTATGGAAAGCATAAGAAAAAATGTGATTATTATTGGCGCTGCTGGAAGAGATTTCCACAATTTCAATACCTATTTCAGAGGCAATGCGGAATTTAATGTAGTGGCTTTCACAGCTGCTCAAATTCCTGATATTTTTGGCAGAAAATATCCCAAAGAATTGGCTGGTGACTTGTATCCTGAAGGTATCCCTATTTACGCAGAATCTGATCTGGTAAGCCTGATCAAAAAATTCAAAGTTGATATCTGCGTATTTGCATACAGTGACATACCTTACCCAAGAGTTATGAACATGAGTGCAATTGTAAATGCTGCAGGTCCTGACTTCATGTTAATGGGCCCTGATAAAACTTATGTAAAAAGCACCAAACCGGTTATCGCTGTTTGTGCAGTGAGAACAGGTTGCGGCAAAAGCCAGACTTCAAGAAGAGTTATTGAAATTCTGATGGCACAGGGTTTAAAAGTTGTTGCTATTCGTCACCCGATGCCTTACGGCGATCTGAACGAACAGAAAGTGCAGCGTTTTGCTACTGTTGAAGACCTGAAGAAACACAAATGCACCATTGAAGAAATGGAAGAATACGAACCACATGTAGTTCGCGGAAACGTGATCTATGCCGGTGTTGACTATGAAGCAATTGTTCGCGAAGCAGAAAAAGAAGCAGATATTATTTTATGGGATGGCGGAAATAACGACTTCTCATTCTACACACCTGACCTGATGATCACCGTTACCGATCCTCACAGACCAGGTAATGAACTTAACTATTACCCTGGTGAAGTAACACTTCGCGTGGCTGATGTTGTTGTGATAAACAAAATAGACAGCGCTTCTCCTGAAAACATACAGATCGTCAGAGACAGCATTCAGAAAGTGAACCCAAATGCAATTGTTATTGATGCAGCTTCACCACTGGTTGTTCATGATCCAAGTGTGATAAGAGGTAAGAGAGTATTGGTTGTTGAAGATGGCCCAACGTTAACACACGGCGAAATGAAGATAGGCGCAGGAACTGTTGCAGCTATGAAATATGGCGCAAAAGAACTCGTTGACCCACGTCCGTTTGTTGTAGGCAAACTTGCTGAGACATTCAAAATTTATCCTAACATTGGCAAACTGATGCCGGCTATGGGATATGGCGAACAACAAGTGAAAGATCTTGAAACATCAATCAATAATGTTGACTGCGATGCAGTGGTAATTGCAACACCGATCGATCTTCAGAGAATTATAAAAATAAACAAGCCCTGCACCAAGGTTGATTACAACCTGCAGGAAATAGGAAGCCCGAACCTGGATGATGTAATTTGCGAATTTCTCGTAAAGCATAACCTGGCAAAAAAAGGATGCTCCTGCTGTTCATAAATTTTATTAAGGCGACGATAGTCGCCTTTTTTTTGTGCAAATATTTTTGACAGGACACTGATGATACTGATTCCGCACGTGCGGACTGAATGATTATGATTTTAAAATGAAATTTTATGCAGTTTAATTTTCAATCGGTACATATCAGTTTTATCAGCGTCATCAGTGTTCTATTATTTTTAATACTTATATCAACCAATAAATAACTCATGAAAAATAAAAGTTTAGTATCAATCAGTGATTACACCAAAGAGCAGCAGCTGCATCTTTTGGACGTTGCAGAAGGCTTTGAGAAAAATCCAAGACAGAATCTTCTGAACAATTATGTTGTCGCAACTTTGTTTTTTGAGCCTTCCACCCGTACACGCCTAAGCTTTGAAAGCGCTGTGTCGTACCTTGGCGGAAAGATCATAGGCTTTTCCGACACTTCGAGTACGAGTGTGCAGAAAGGCGAATCATTGCGCGACACCATCAGGACAGTTGCAAATTATTCGGATGTGATCGTTATGCGTCATCCCAAAGAAGGCGCTGCACGCTTTGCAAGCGAAGTGTCGAAAGTTCCAATCGTCAATGCAGGTGACGGGGCTAATCAACATCCCACACAATGTCTGCTGGATCTATATTCCATCAGAAAAACACAGGGTACCCTTGATGGGTTGAATGTGGCATTTGTCGGCGATCTGAAATATGGCAGAACAGTGCACTCGCTTGTACAGGCCCTGTGTCAGTTCAATTGCAAATTCCACCTGGTGTCGCCGCTGGAGTTGAAATTGCCCAGCTCTGTGAAGGTGCACATCAAAGAAAAGAAAATGGAGTACATGCAGTACACCGAACTTGAAGAAGTGATCCCGAAAGTTGACATCCTTTACATGACAAGGATACAAAAGGAAAGGTTCGCTGATCCTATGGAATACGAGAAGATCAAGAATTCGTTTATCCTGAAAAATGAAATGCTCCAAAAGACGAAGAGTAATATGAAGATATTGCATCCGCTGCCAAGGGTGAATGAAATTGACGAGGATGTGGACGACAACAAACGTGCATATTATTTTCAGCAGGCGCTTAACGGCGTTTACGTAAGACAGGCTTTATTAACTTTAATACTCGGATTGAAATGACACAAATAAAAGAATTAAAAGTCTCAGCTATTGAGAACGGAACGGTTATAGACCATATTCCATCAAAAAATGTTTTCCAGGTAATAAAGATCCTGCATCTTGAAGAAGCAGGCGACATGGTGCTTTTCGGCACCAACCTTGAAAGCAAGAAATACGGAAAAAAAGGAATCGTAAAGGCCAGCAATAAGTTTTTTAAAAAACATGAGATAAATAAAATCGGTCTTGTTGCTCCTAACGCCACACTGATTGTGATCAAAGATTTCCAGGTAAAAACAAAGGAAGTTGTTAAACTGCCTGACACGATTGAGGACATTGTGAAATGCTTTAATCCAAACTGCATCACCAATCATGAAAAGGTGACAACAAGGTTCACGGTGGTTGATAAGGAAGCTGTGAAGCTGCGCTGCCATTATTGCGAAAAGATCACTGACAAGAAGAATCTGATCATCAGGTAAGGATTTTTGATTTAGGATTTCCCTGAACGATCTATCTTTATTACAAAAAATCGGTGTTCTGATTTTGTATTCAAATCTTTTTTACTTTTGTTTTTTCAAATCAGACATCATTCAAGACAAACTTTAAACAATTTCAAAATGAAAAAAACCGGATTATTATTAATTGCTATTCTTGCCGGCGCAACAGTGTTTGGCCAGGCTTTGCAAAAAAAGGACAAAGCTGTATTTAAATATTACAACACCAGCTATTACCAGAACACCATCATGAAAAGCATTGATGCTTATGAAACAAAAACTGACACTCCGTCAACAAAACGCTTCAAGATCGATCTTACAGGAATGGACATTCCAACCTCAGTTGACCAGTTCACTAAATTCTGGTTTCAGCCTCCAATTTCCCAGGGAAACACAGGTACCTGCTGGTGCTTTTCAACAACATCTTTTTTCGAATCGGAAGTTTACAGGTTATCTAAAAAAGAAGTAAAACTTTCAGAAATGTACACAGTATATTGGGAGTATATTGAAAAAGCAAAAGGCTACGTGAAATCAAGAGGAACTACTGAATTTAGTGAAGGTTCGGAAGCAAATGCTGTGACTAGAATATGGAACACTTACGGCATTATTCCGGAAGCTGATTACAACGGGTTGCTTAAAGGACAAACTTTTTATAATCATGCAAAGATGTTTGACGAACTGGATACATATATGAAATCAGTAAAGACTGCCAATGCATGGAACGAAGCCGATGTTATTGCAACTGTGAAATCCATACTGAATTCTTACATGGGTGAACCTCCAACAAAAGTTACTGTTGCCGGAAAAGAAATGAGCCCGCAGGATTATCTGAAAAATGAATTAAAACTGGTTCTTGATGACTATGTTGATGTGACCTCACTGATGCAAAATCCTTACAATAAAACCTGCGAATACGTTGTGCCCGACAACTGGAATCACAATGCAGATTATTACAACGTGTCTCTTGACGACTATATGAGCATAATCAAATCTGCTATCAAAAATGGTTACACTCTCGCCATTGGTGGAGATGTTTCAGAAGCAGGCATTGATTCATATGCAAACACCGCAGTTGTTCCTTCGTTCGACATTCCTTCGACATATATTGATGAGAACGCCCGTCAGTTCCGCTTCAGCAATGGAACAACTACGGATGATCACGGAATTCACCTTGTGGGATATTATGTAAAAGATGGCAACACCTGGTACCTGATAAAAGATTCCGGATCGGGCTCACGCAATACAACAGTTAAGAACAAACAGAATTTCGGATTTTGGTTCTACAGCGAAGACTTTGTTAAACTGAAAATGATGGACTTCATGGTGCATAAAGATGCTATGAAAGATGTGTTGAAGAAATTCACGAAATAATTATTTCACACAAAGACGTAAATAATCGTAAAGGAATAAAATGATTAAAGGAGGCTGTACTTATTGAGTGCAGCCTCTTTTTTTATGTGAATAATAGCCAAGATAGCAGCTATACACGATTGGCTTTATTAGAGGACCCGTTTGATAATAAGAGTTGGAATCGGAGTTTTGATGTACGCTCACCATTGAATACCACAAACAAAAAAGGTTTCACTCTACAGGAGAGCGAAACCTTTTTAAAATGAATTTATACCTCAGTCTTGTGAGAAATAAATTTTATTAAAGGAGTTTATTCCTTAATGAATTTCTTCACTGAAATTCCTTTTTCGGTGATTGCTTTGATGAAATAAACGCCACCTGAAAGTTCAGACAAATCAACGATGGTAGCCTTTTCAACATTGTTGATTGTTTTAACTGTTCTTCCTTCTACATTTTGAATTTCGATATTTGTTTTTTGCGAAGTTTCGATCGTAATATTATCAGCGGAAGGATTGGGGTACAGGTTAAATTCTAAAGTATTGTCAACTTCCTGAATTCCGGAAATACGGGTGCAAAAATCGTTGTAACTTGAGTTGATCTGCGCAGGATTTAATACAAAATCACACATTCTGATCAGTGCAACATTGCCTGACCAATCTTCATCCGGCACATCAAGATCGTCCTTGAAAAATTTGATACTATCGTTGGGAGCAGCGCCAATCACATAATAATTGGTCGAATCATGATAATTGACAAATGCTGTTCCATTAAGATAAATATTCATTTGACCTGTAGAGTTATCACGGGTGATGACCAGCTGTTTGTAATTAGTAGTGTCAAAAGCGCCGGGGCAAAGACCTACATCGCCATCGGGATAAAGATTAAAACAATCATCTAAAGTGTAAATACCATTATCCGAAAGGCTGTTTGAAAAATCAATAATACGGTTGTAGCCGGTAAGCTGATCAAATTTAAAGATCATTTCGATGCTGTAGGTTCCGGTAAAAAAAGCTTTTGCTTTAAATCCTGAATGTACATCAAAATGGGTAAGCTTTACAACCGGCATACCCGGGCATGTTGAAGCTGGCATCGTTACAAAAACAGGTGTTGTAGTAGTTCCGATTGGTTGCATAACCGGGCCGCTTGAAGGAATAGCGGTAAACGGAGTAGAGGTAAAAAGATAGGTATATGAATTCTGAGCAAATGTTGAAAACATAACAGAACCACTTAACATTAGCGCCGCACCTATCAAAACGACAGCTGACAATTGATTGATTTTTTTCATTTGAAAAATTTTTAAAGATTAATAGTAACTATGAATAAAGGATTAAAATTTTTAGCACTATAATTCAGCAAAAAAATGAAAGTCTAATAAATGAAGTGATAGTAATATCAATAAATTTATAAGAAAAACAATTCCTAAGCCTCATTGTTTTATTGAATTTGCAAATTTATTAAAAAAGTAATAACCGCATAAAAAATAAAATCACAAACCAACAAAGCCATCAAAATCATTTCAGCAATTATCTCTTCAAATTTTAAAAAACATTACCTTTGTTCATTATTAAAAGTTGGATAACTCAGAACAGTTTTCGAATCGAAGAAGATATCCAATAGTCACAAAAACAAAATCTTCAACAATGAATTTCCGGGTAATTATTTTTCTGATAATAATGACAACAGGAATATCAGCAACATTTGCTGATTCGCCAATCACCTCGACTCAGATTTACAAATCATATCTTGACTGTCCCATGGTGGTAAAGGCACAGGAAACTGGTGTGATGAATGATACAATTGCAGCTTTTCTGCTGAATGATACAATTGACATAGGTTTCAAAGTTGCTGTGGTGAATGCCCTGTCGTGGGATAAGGGTAAAAAAAACGCAAACTTATTGATTCCTTATATCCTGAAAAAATATGGATTGTCCAACGGCTTTGACATGAATACACTATCAGGTGCCGACATACTTTGCCTGGGCTACCTTTCTATCATGGACGATTACTTCAATCCGGACAAAGCGATAAGTATTCTCAAAGTTGCGCGCGAAAAAAATCCACTGAGTTACACATTTAATATCATACTGGCGCTTGCTGAATCGCAAAAAGCTATGGATAATGACTGGTGCAGCGTTTATAAAACCTGTGATGAAGTCAGAAATAACAAATCACTCAGGCAGGACATGCGTCAGGGAGCCATTGATAATATTTTTCAATACATTGACCTGTACAAAGAAGATTGCAAAACCAAGCAGACCGACCACTGATAGCCGATACAAATACAAAAACTTTCAGCTTTACTAGATTTTTACAATAACAACAAAATGAAAAAGCTTCTTTTTATAACAATCATCACTCTTTTTATTTCAGGGTGTGCCAGCAAAACTAAAACTGACTACTGGCCAAACGGAAGTAAAAAATCGGAACTAAAATACTACAACGGCAAAATGGATGGCCTTTGCACATGGTGGTTTGAAAGCGGGATAAAGCAAATGGAATGCAATTATAAAAACAACTTGCTTGATGGCAAAAGTTCGCGATGGAATTTTAACGGAAGTTTGCAAAGAGAGGACTATTACAAGAATGGCACTCTGAATGGAACATCTGTTGCTTATTTCGAAAACGGGAAAAAGAACGAAGAACTCACTTACGTGAATGATACACTTGAAGGCGCCTATAAAGAATGGGATGTAAATGGCAAGGTCAAAGTGGTTGGCGCTTACAAAAAAGGGATGTATGATGGTAAATGGGAATATTGGGATATTAACGGAATGAAAGTCGGGGAAGGTGATTACAAGGCAGGCGCGGGCATACAAAAAGGTTTTTATGAAGACGGACAACTTAAGAGGGAGATACATTACAAGTATAATAAAAAGAACGGGCTTGAACTTTGGTTCTCACGAAACGGTGATACCATCAAAAAGTTAGTTTATGAAAGCGATCACATTGCTTTTGAAAAATAAGGCAGTTGAATATTGAATACTGAACTATTCTGAACAATTTTATTACCTTTGTTTATAAAAATATCAAATCATGGCCCCAATTACTGAACAAAGCATAAGAACAGAAACCCTGCTGTCAATTGCAAAAGAAATGCTTATTGCAGCCAGAACAGCCCCAAAAGCCAGGGGAATAGACAACCTCGAAATTGCCCTGGTAGAAAGCCAAAGTATTGAAATGATCTCAAAAAAAATGCTTGAGATCGGACAGGAAGAAAACAACCACACATTTCTTCGCGATTCAGAAAATATTTTGCAATCAACCGTGATGATGATCAT
>CAISZK010000199.1 GCA_903889915.1 uncultured Bacteroidota bacterium | reverse complement strand
AGCTGAAGTTGCGCTCTGTTTTTGCATTTTATCATGGCGATCCCCCGGCGTTGTTGGACTAAGCTGTCACAACTCGCTAGGAATGTAAAGAAAATATTTTCATTGTATCAGCATTGTAGACAGACTTTTTGCAGTCAGGTCCCAAAAGAGCCCAATTAAAACACACGTAGTTTATAAAGAAAAAAGTTGTGTATATTGTAGTGCCGCAAACGTAAGAGCTGGTGATACATGCCAGAAAAGCCCAATTAAATCGCACATTGTTAATAACGGTGAAAAAGCGTGCATCTATTGCAGTGCCGCAAATGTAAGAGCTGGCGACACATGCCAGAAAAGCCCAACGCGCAAACATGTACTAGGCGGATCGGAAACAATTTTTTTAGATGCAGCATTGTTTAAATGAACACACAAACAGCAATCTACTTGGCATTACTTGAGCTATGTATGTCTTGCTATCAAGCAAACAAATAAAATTTATTGTATATAATTTGCAATCAAAACGAAATAAATATGAAAACAACATTCTATCACGCATCAGCGTATTGTTGCACATGTGAATATTATATTGGTCCAAGACGGTTAGACATGTCAGGCACATCAGTTATTGTGGAAACTGATACAGGAGGATGCACTCACCCCCAGTTTCGAGGCCGTCATGAATTACCAAAGGTCCGCACTGAACAAATCGGTTGTCTCTTGGGTTCACCCTCGAAATACCGGAAGTGGATTCCGCTAGAAGAGTGTTGCCGCATGGTGGGGTATACCGATTGAAGCTTAATATAATTTATTTTTCTAAATTTGACGCGCTAAATTAAATAGAATCTGGGGCCACTTGGTTCAAGGTGACAATATGAGCAGGCCAAACTTGTTTAAGTATGCGACTTCAGAACTATCACAAGATGCATTTCTTTGTTGGATTGCATCTTGGAGCGATCCATCAGCTAGTATCCATGATAATCAATTGTCTAATATTTCAATTAAATTTCTTAAGGATATCTTTCTTAAGCACAAGAAAGAATTCCCACAAAAAATTGAAAAGGTTGAAGTAATCCGTCAATACAAAAATATTGATATATTAATAGCCATTAACGATACGTTCGTAATACCGATAGAAAGCAAAGCCGGCACCAAAGAACATTCCAACCAATTAGCAAAGTATGTAAAAATTATCCAGGAAGAAGGGTGGAAAATTGAAAATACCTTGCCAACATACATACAAACAGGTGTTCAGTGTGACTACAATGGCGTAGAAGCCAGTGGATTTATACCTTTTCTCCGCAATGAATTAATAGAAGTTTTAAAAGATCATAATCAGTCAAATCAAATTATAAATGATTATTTTGAACACCTTCAAAGTATAGAAAATGCGGTGACTGGATTTGCACAAATCAAAGTTCAAGATTGGGGTTGGTACGCTTGGCAAGGTTTTTATTCTTGTCTTCAGAAAAAAATACTCGATGGTAAATGGGCTTATGTTCCGAACCCACGTGGTGGATTTCTAGGATTTTGGTGGTATTGGCATGGGGACGATGAGTGCGAGCAATATTTACAATTAGAACAAGAAAAACTTTGTTTTAAAATATCTGTTGATACCAAAGACCGACGCAGCGATTTGAAGTTGAAATGGCATAATAAAATTCTCGAATCTAGCACAAACAGTTTAATAAAATTAATAAAGCCAGTTTTGCGAAACGGTCAATACATGACTGTTTGTGTTGCCAGTTGTGACTATAGGCAGACTGATTCAAATGGTATACTTAATTTTGACAATACAGTGGCATTTCTTGAAGAAGCACAATCGATACTTAATAAGGCTGTACAGATTTAAGAAGTGGTCAATGAAACCTCCCCCCAGCTTGCTGCGGGGAGGTTTCATTGATATTTGATAGACTGGTCCTACTAATGCTTGAGATGCTTTTATGTCTAGCTGCTATGGCGTGTGCAACCTAATATATTTGCGTAATCAGGAGTTAAATAATGAGAATATCACTACAGGGATATTTTGATTTAGGATTGTCATTTGGAATAGATGACGAACCTTTTCACAATGAACAACTGCTTGACCGACTCGCTAAAGATATCGATTTACATATCACCTTTCCTTTGCAAATACCCGATAAAATGAGCATCCCCATTGGTGGTGGAGTTAAAATTGATTTAAAAAACACCAGCGTTGAAAAGGAATGGGTTAATGATGCAAAATCAAAGATAGGATTAGACGACGGTTTGGATTTTTTCGACGATTTAATTATTGCTGATTGTTTTTTGGTCATCTATAGTATTGGCATTGGATTTTACCGATTAGACCTGGACAATATTGCCAATAAAAACATTGATAAACTTAATTTATTATCAGATTGCTTCACAGAAGCATCTTTTGAATCTTTTGCGAGCAACGTCAAAAATATTTCAGCAAAATTTTTGAGCATATTTAATCACTGCGGGTTGATTCCTCGAAGCTCGCTTTGTACCGCACCCGGTTTCCTGGACACAAGACTTTCTTACGCCGCCATCGGGAACACCTCTTGATTCAGCCGGTGCTGTCGGAGCTGTAAGGGGCTGAGAAAACCATTCTTTTCGACCAGCCACTCACGGTTGTAATTGT
>CAISZK010000198.1 GCA_903889915.1 uncultured Bacteroidota bacterium | reverse complement strand
TTGCACTTGACCCTAACGACCGAGGCCAAAACACGGGCGGGATTGCGTGTCGATTTCCTGTCCGAAGGACCTGGGAATCGAGCGGCGCAATGCCGACAGGGAATTCCTGTAACCCGCATGAGTTTTGACCTTTGTTAGCGCACGTAATTTTTCTGTTTTGTATTTATTCTTATACTATCCATTTGTTTGCAAATTAATCCTTTAATTCTATCTATTGTCAATAAATTCTTTATCGTATCTACACGCATGTCAGACCTTTCGGATAATGAATCACAATAAAAATTGACTTTTGTATTTTTTATTAATGAATCATTTAAAAATACGGAATTATTTTTTCCACACAAAGTCCAAATATTATCCTTTAGTTCTCCAGGTCCGCCACATTCTCCTCCGCTTAATTCATATGTTTTTATCACTTTGCTGTTTTTAAAATTAATCAATTTTAAGACAATTGCGCCATAATCATCACCAGTTTGAATAAAAGTCAATGGAAGAATTTGTCCAATTGGTTTTTGAATTGAATATAGATAAATGTTAAAGACCAAATAATAATTTTGCCCAAACCATTCAGTTATAAGACTAGTGTCTTTCAGTTTCTTAAATCCTTTGGCTTCATAATCAAAATTACCAAAACTAGATAAATTGTAATATTTAAAATCATTGATGTCAATTCCCTTTGTCTTTAGAAAATCCTTGTATTCCCTATATTCCGAAAGTGTATTGTTGAAAAGTCTGTGCAAAACTTGATAATCAAGTACTTGCACAGACCATCATTACTCACTAATTTAGTGAGTGAAACAATATACAATGGTCAAAATTAAAAAAAGTTTTACTAAAATCAATCCACATGGTGGGATTTATTTTTTAAATAACACCTTCTCGGACAAAGGGATTTACAAGTTTATTGATAATGAACTTGGTAATAGGGCAATTAATGCTCAATATTCATACAGTGATTGCATCAAAACATTGCTTTTTTCCCAAATGTGCGGGGGTACTTGTTTGGAAGACATCCAATATCTTAGAGAGAATTTCAATGATTATAATCATTTAAAATTCTGCAGCCCTGATACAATTTCAATTATTAGTCAGGAGCTTGCAGATAATACCTGGGTTTATACGACAGAAAAGGGAAAAGAGCATGAGATAAATTCCAATAAACCGTTAAATTCCTTGCTATCCGGTATTATTAAACATTGCGGGCTTATTAATTCCCAAGCTGACAATATCATGGATTATGACAATGTGATACTTCCCAATGATAAATATGACAGCAAACCAACCTATAAACATGTTGACGGATACCAGCCAGGGGTAGCCTTTATCAATCGTTTGCCTGTATATATTGAAGGACGTAACGGTAATAGTCCGGCAAAGTATCGGATGGCAAAGACATTGAAAGATGCTTTCATTAATGTTGCCGGTATCAAAGTCAAATATTTCAGGAGCGATTGTGCAGCCTATCAGAAATCAGTAATAGAAGTTCTCGAAGCACAGGAAGGCCTGGAGTTTTTCATCCGGATTATGTCATCACCTGATCTGCATATGGCGATAGCTTCCCAGGTAAGTTCTTGGGAAAAGGTTGAAATAAACAAACAGGAAATGGAAGTGGCTACGATTAACTATTGTCCGTTTAGTGGTGAAAAGTCATATCATGTTGTTGTGCACCGCAAAAAGCGGGAAGATGGACAAACCGATTTGTTTTCAAATTCCTGTTACGATTATTACGGGATTATTACCAACAACCAGACGATGGCTGCTGAAGAAGTGGTGGAATTTTATAACCACAGGGCATCCATAGAACCAAACTTTGCTTATTTGAACAATGACTTTAACTGGGCACACCTTCCTTTTTCATGGCTTGACACGAACACCGTATTTATGATATTATCAGCAATATCCTTTGTCCTGTTTGAATACATAAAAAAAATATACAGTCAGAAACTTACCTTCGTGAAGCAATCAATGCGTCTAAAAAGCTTTATCCTTCGGTTTATCGCAGTACCTGTAAAGTGGGTCACTTCAGCAAGACAGACTTTCCTAAGAATCTATTCGCAAAAAGACTACGACTTAATACTGACGTAATCCATTCGCAATTTTCAGCAGAGATTTGAAATGCATCTCAGGGTGAGGTATGTTAACAACCTCCCTTTTATTGTTAATAACCCCTGAAAATCAGACAATAGCCCGAAGAAATTAAAAAAAAACATGAAAAACCTGAAAAAAATGCGTAAATATTTGATTTTTAGAAAATCTATGTTTAAATTTGAAGTTGCATTTTTAACTTTCGGAATTTAGGTTATTACAGATAAAAGTGATAATGTATATGTTACCGGTAGTTATACATATGACACAATTGCTGTTAACGGTTTTATGCTTTTTAATTCTTATCCTGGG
>CAISZK010000197.1 GCA_903889915.1 uncultured Bacteroidota bacterium | reverse complement strand
GCACATAAAATGGCAGGAGATGTGATAGATGTAATGGTGGGTATTGCCGGCTGCGCATTGATAACCACATTGGAAGAATTAGGAGATATACATCCCGTTGCTGTTAGGGTTATGGTAAAGTAATAGGTGGTGGCAATTAAACCAGGAACGGTGGTAGTGGTTCCATTTCCAATGGTGGTTGTTCCACCCGGGTATTTGGTTAATGTCCATGCGCCTGCGGGTAAACTGTTTAAAACAACACTACCGGTCGCAGTGGTGCAGTTAGGCTGGGTAATAGTTCCTAAGCTTGGGGCAGATGGTAGGTCATTTACGGTTATGGTTCCAGTTGCATATACTGTTCCGCATCCTCCTGTTAATGGAATGCTATAGTTAAAGGTGCCCGATGATGTTGGTGTGCCGCTAATGGTTATTAAATTTGTAGTATAATGAGCTGAAACACCCGTCGGTAATCCATTTACTCCGGATACTCCATCATTTGAAATACCTGTGGCTCCTGACGTAACAATGGTAAAAGAGGTTAAAGCAGTATTGATACACAGTGTTGGTGTTGAAGAGGGAGTTCCTGAGGTATTGTTCTGTTGTATTGTTAGTGTTCTTGTCGGTGTGGTAATTCCCGTACAACCATCAAATGCCATTACACAATAAAAAGACGTGGTAGCTGTGAGTACTCCAGGATCATAAGTTTGAGTTGTGGTTGATGTAGCTATTCCATTTTTATACCAAAGATAAGTTGGGGTATTCTGATTACCAACAGCAGTAGCTGTGAAACTGCCGGGATCCAAACCTGTACATATTGTTGCATCTGTTCCGCTAACTGTTGCACTTAAAGGAGTAAATGTTGCAATTCCCTGAGAGGTTAAAAGCCAATCATAAAATCTTATCTCAATTTGATCACTTGCGCCAAGAGTGCCGCACCAAACGTCATTTGATGTTCCGGCTGTAGGGTCACTGCTTATGGTTGAACCATTAATTATCAGTATATAACCATCATCTTTAGTAATATCAATCCTATATTTACCAACAGGAAATCCCTGGCGTTTGTAAATATATCCATGCCATTCAGGTGAAACCGGACAACCTACATAAGCATAGCCGCTTGCGTTGTTTGCGTTCGAAGGAGCAAGACTATTATCCCAGCGGGTATTTGTATTAAAACTAAAATTATTCTCAGTATAATAACCTGCAAAAGTATTTAGATCTATATCGAACAAACCAGAAAGGTGTCCATATACATTGACATTCCAGAAGTTATTGCCAAAACCCTGGGCAGTATAGCCGCTGTTGAGGTTCAGTTCTATCGTTATGGCACGATGAATTGCATCTGTACCACAGCCTGAGTTAGCGCTGGTATGGATATAATATGTACCTGCAACTGATGAGGTAAATGTTAATGGAGAATAGCCTGCTGCAATGATTTGCCCGGAGGATGTACCTTGTGTAATTGTCAAATAATCAGTGCTAACGCTGCTTTGAACCTTGTAGGTTGTATTAGCGGCAACATTGGTCACTGTTGCATATTGTCCTGTATATAACCAATAGCAAACCAGGGTTACACCACATGTTACAGGAGCAGAAACTGGCGTAGTGCAATAAGTACTAGCGGTAGCCGAATAGCAACCCCACATAATATAATTATAAGCTGCACCGGGAGGCTCTGCATCATAATCTTCGCCCCAGCGTGTTCCGCCTCCTCCTGATACTGTTATAAGTCCTCCACCTACCGTTGTATTTACACGTGAAATGTTGGTGCCTGTGGAATTATTAAAACTTAAACTGCTTGAAATAGTGGTTCCATTATTAAAGTACAGGCCCTGGGCTCCGCTCCAGTTCTGGAAGGTACATCCGTCAAAATCAGTTGAGGTGCTGTTAAAAGGATTGGCCTGAGCACTAACATCAATAGTCGTCATATACTCAAATGTGGTGTTGGCAGCTTCAATTTTTCCACCGGATGGCACAGAAAAGTTATAATAATTTCCTGTCCCACCATGGGTTATTTTACCACCTGAAGTTTTAAATGTTCCGCTTATATTACAAAGGCCTGTAGTTCCTGATGATCCTGTTCCTAAATTAAAAATATTTGTTTGTTTGTCAAATACTCCGCCTGAATTAATATTAAGTCCGCCTGTTCCTAAAACAGATACATTGCTCGCCCCCTGTGTAACAGTTTTTCCTGATAATACATTCACATTTGGGAAAGTCCAAGCTGCAGGAATACCTGATGGAATAGTAGTGGCTGTGGAAGCACCGGCATAAAATTCAACTGTTCCGGCTGTGGTTGACCATGGGGCTGTTATAGTCTGCATATTAAAATCTCCACCACAACGTAGAGTCCCTCCTGACATTGATCCACTTAATCCATTTCCATTATTGGAGCACCAGAACTGTTCATAAACATCAATGATACCAGTTCCACTAAGATTCATTACACCTGTTCCTGAATATCCAAGAACAAGTGCATTATTACATTTTAATGTGCCATTCGAAACATCTATAATCCCACCATAAAATGCATAAACATTTGATAAAGTCCCGCCAACTTTTGTTTTAACAGTTCCTCCTCCATTTATTTGCAACTTTGCAGGATAGGTTCCGCCACCTATATTACCGTATATCTCGATGTGGGAATCATTGGAAGTTGTTTGAGTTGTTTGACTATTATCTTGATAGGTACCTCCATAAATTTGAAAATAATTAGAAATATTTACTGCACTTAACGGTATGACAGTGTAACCTAAGTCTGTTTTGAATATTTTAAGATTATAGAACGGACTGCTACCGGAATTAAGATTTGCACTTGTACTGCCATTTAAAACCACTGAGCTGTTTCCGGCTGTAAATGTTCCACTATTTGCCCATGTGCCAGCAACATTTATCACTGGCGTACTGGAGCAGGTAAATGTACAACCTGACATGATAGTTAAAGTGCCACCAACGGTCAGGGTTCCTCCGGAGAGACTAACTACTCCGGGAGTACCATTGCCTGATTGTGTAAAATCGCCTGCTAAACTTATTGTACCGGCTGACATTTGTAATATTGAACCATTGGCATCACCTCCTCCTCCAACATTCCAGTTACCAATTACAAAAGTACCTGAAGTAGAAATGAATCTGTCGTTAACATTATCAAGCAGTATTTTTCCCCAATGAATACAAGGTCCGCTATTAACTGTCCATGAATTTCCGTTAAAATCTATTATGGAGCCATCTGTACCCCACCCAACATGAAGCCCTGAAGAGGTGATATTTGAAGTTAACTGAACTATTCGTGTCAAAGATGCTGGAGCAACTGACTGTCCTCTCGGGACAATTGTCCCGGGTATGGTGATAGTAGAATAGAGAGTGGTTGTCCCTGAAGCTGCATTAAGATATAAATTTCCAAGATTGGATAAAGCACCTGTGCTTGACCAATTGCCGGAACAATTAATACTTTGACCGCCACAATTAAGGCTTCCAGATAGATTTACATTGCCTCCAACAGTAAGATCATATCCGCTTAAAGTCATTTGAGCGCTGGTCTGAATTGTCAAAGAAGCGCATACTGGAGCTGCTGTATAAGTTGACGGCCAGTAGCTGCCACCTGCCGGACTGGTGGGAATGGTAACTGCTGTAGAACCTGTCGGTACAGTGCATTGCCCCCAATTGAGAGGGTTGTTCCATTCCCCTGTATGTGCACGTCCTGTCCAGGTGCCCAGAGCTTCAGGATTGGCGCAAATACAGCTAATCGTAAAATTAAAGCCTGTGGAATTGACTGAACCATCTGAAGTGAATTGTACTGTCAAAGGAACTCCAGGTGCCGAAGAAGTAGTTGTCGAAATTGAGCCTGATCCCTGGTAAGTCCCTAAAGGAGTTGAGACTGTTCCTGCTCCATTGAAAATGTATATATGGTCACAGCAACTTTCAGTGGAATATGTTCCGGTAAGTTGAACTTCATCCCATGCATATATGGGATTAATTACTGTATATCCATTTGCATCATTATAATAATTGTTTGCAGATCCTCCCATATTGTATAAGTTTCCACTGCAAGCCGTAATACTATTATTACCAGAATAGGGAACTACATTCTCGCTACATGAGGTGGTGCTAAAATTTCCGCTAGTTGCAGTACCTGAAGAATAACCGCAGTTTGAATATGCGTAAACGGTAAAATAATACGTAACTCCGCAAAGTATTCCTGTGAGAGATGTAGAAGTGCCTGTTGTGTTTCCTCCGGTAATATATCCATTGCCATTACCACCAACCCCATATAAATACCAATAATATGTTACAGTTCCTCCACCTGCCGGGGAACCAGCAGCCCAGTTCAATGTAGCCGAAGTTTGCCCTACACCAATCGCAGAAAGGTTTACCGGTGTGCCAGGTGTAGCGTTTACCGTACTTACCGTAACAGAAAATGAACAAGTATTGGTATTATGAGTGTCATTCGCAGTCCAGGTCACAGTTGTTACACCAACGTTAAAAGCTACCCCCGACAGGCAAGTCCCTGTGCCGGTAGTTGCCCCTGATAATGAATAAGATAAAGTTGGAACAATTGAACAATTCCCTGTTGTAGAAGCTTTAAATTCATCATAAAATGTTTGAAAATCATAATCGTATGATGGAAATGAGGCATAATTATTTGCATATACCTGGCCGTTTGGATATGTATTATTTACATCGCCTGCTATTCCCTGAGAACTATTAGTAGAAGTAAATACTAAGTAATAGGTAGTGCCCGGCGTTACAGCTACACTTCCCCAGTTGACTAAAGCAACACTTCCTCCATTCACGCCATTAGCTGTACCGCTAGCAAGTAATGCTCCGCCGCTTGTAGGTAAATTATTATAGAGAGCTATTGTAATATTACCTGTGCCTCCACTGCTGTTTAAAGTTACGCTGGCGCCTGTAATTGAGTTTTGCGAAGGTATAAATGATTGTGCCAGCCCACCCTGACTGAAATTAGCCATAGAGGTATTATTATTCTGATCCGATTGATCCACACCGTTAGATATATAAGTACAACCAGCTGAATTAGTATTCCGGCTTGCATTTGCCGGACAAGTTATTGTTGGTATCCCTCCGACACTCACCGGAGATGAAGTATAAGTGGCGGGATTGCCGGGCCCGCAACTTCCATTGTTGTTGGCAAACCAGCAATTGTATTCATTTACAACATCAAAGTGAACAGTATGTGAACCTGATGAAGGAGGAGTTATACTAAATGTATATGTCTGCTGATTACCGGGAGCCAAGCCGCCTGCAGCATCTCGTGAAGCATACGTACCGTTTCCATCCCAATCTACTCCAATCCTTATTTGAGGGCTTGCATCAGTCCATGTTGCAGATCCGACATTCTTGACCGTAACGCTAACATTCTGTGCTACGCCGACACACCATGTACTTGGCACGCTCATTGAAATCCATTGATCAGCCCAGACAGGTGGTGTCCATGTAAAAGTTAAACCATTTACAGGTCTTATTGTGTTTTATAATTGAACATTAGAGCCGGCTCCTGTAGTTGCCAGAGTGGTTGCATTCCAGCTCGTGGTTGAGTACCTGCCTTGTTCGTCCGTAGTGGTAGCTCCATCAAGTCCTACAGTAGTTGTTCCCCTGCTTGTGGTTCCGGGAGCAGGTCCATAAACAAATTGAACCACATTGGTTGTTTGATATAGCCTGATCTGGAATGAAACTTCATTTAATGCGCTGCTGTAAAATCCCCAGTTTGACCATTGAATAACAACGACCTGGTTAGGTGAAGTTCCTTCAGTTATTACGCTACAATCTCCATTGTTTGCAGTATTTCCTTCTAGGTCTGCATTTAAAGGTGAAAGCACATTGGAGTTATATGAAATTGCAGAGTAACCCAATGGCGTTCCTATTGATCCGAATTGTGCATAGCCATTTGCACCTGCACCTATTGTGGTAAACCCTGTACCGGCATATAGAAAAGTAAATGGCAAAGTAAAAGTCGCAAATTGATCATCGTCATACACAGTGCCTGGCGTCCATGATGTCATAGCTGTACCTACCTCAATAGGAACATACACACCAGTCGTTTGGGTAAAAGTCATAGCTGCTACAGTTGCTGCAGATGTCCATGTGAATGTCAATCCAGACGTTGGATAAATGCTTGAACTGAATGATGAAACAGATGCAAGAACACCGGCTGTGTTTCCAGCCCAGCCTGCCGCAGTACAAATTCTTGTTTGGCAATCAGTAGTTGTTGCTCCATTAAGGCCAACATGAAGATCAGTAATAGATGATATGGGTGTACCCGGTGCATAAATAAATTGAACTTTATTAGAAGTTTCATACAATTTAATCTGGAAATTCATTTCAGCATTGCATGAGCTGTAGAAACCCCAGTTTTTCCATTGGATGGTAAAAACACGGTTGGGAGTGGCTCCAACAGTGTTATAGCTGACATCTCCACCATTTGTACTATTACCATCTAAGTCTCTGTTGAAAGGTGATAATACATTTATGTAACTTCCAATAGCATTATATCCGCCCGCGGTCAAAGTACCTAATTGAGCATAACCGTTAGCCCCAGGAGTAATTGTTGTAAAAGCAGTACCATGATATGTAAAGGTAAAGGGCAATGTTATTGTAGCAAAGTTCATGTCATCCCATACAGTACCCCCATAAAGAGAAGTTTCGGATGCGCCGAGACCAGCTTGTTTGTACGTACCTGTTGTTTGTGCAAATGAGTATGCACTTATATTTTGCCCCCTTACTACAAAACTTGCAGTAAGTGTCATTATAATCAAAAAGGCAAAAACTATTTTCTGAACAATTTCGAATAACAAATTTTTGATTGAGGGTAGATGTTTATTCATGGCTGTATGGTTAATGGATTATTTAATATTATTACAGTAATGGAAGTTTTTTGCGGTTTTTTAGAAATGCGTTTTTTTGATCTAAATGTTGCGAAATCTTTATGTTAAAATAATGATTGCAAATTTGCAGTAAAAATACTTATTTTTTTGGGATGCAAATGTAAATTGACTAAAAAAAATGTTAAGATTTTGGACAGTACTAAGTGAGTTTACCAAGATAATAAGCAAACAAAAAAAGAAGACTTAATTTATAGACAATGGCAAAAAACAATATGGGCATTCAAATTTTTTTATTTGCTTATCCCCTTTGGTCAAGTTTGAAAATTAATAAAAAAAAAAGGCAATCCCTTTTAAAGATTGCCTCTTTCAGTGAGTGAAAAATTATTTTGATTTTTTTATTAATAATGGAGAAGTCTCTGTTTTGTTCAAATCAGGTAAAGTTGAAGGATGAACCCCCACGGTCAATTGTGAATTTTGATAATACAAGCCGGAGCCATTGGTGTTAGTGTCATTATCATTATGTAAACCGATTGAAATTTTATCTGTATAATCTTTAGCTATTACATCGGAGGATAGCTGAGGATTTTCGTATCCCGCACGACGTCCAATAACTATGTATGAAACATCAACATTGCTGGTTCCGTTATTGTTTTCATTTACTGTAAAACCATCTTTGGTAACTTCCGATACGTAAACACCATTCGTATTACCGGCAGGAGTGACGGTGACAATTATCGGGATTTCGGTTGAAACCACATCGCTGAAAGTTTTATCAAAAGAAACATGACAAACTCCGTTGTTCAGCTTAGCTGTTCCTGCTGTTTGAACTGTTACATCGGTTGAGACACTGGTGTACATAACAGCCACTTTATTATTACTTATTGATCTGCCTGAAATGTTGCTGATATTTTGAAGATGTACACCAATATTATCAGTGTAGGTGGCGCCATGAGAGAATAAAGCGTAATCTTTTCCTTCGGTGTATAAGCCGTAAATTTTACCGTGAATTTCAGCGCCAAGAAGGTCGCCCCAGGCGCCTATACCAATATTTATTGAAGGTGCATTGGGCAATACTTTACCTGTTCCAGTGGAGGTAGCAGTATTAAAGTACCCTCCATACCATGTGCCTCCGCTATTTTTGTAACCGAGGGAACCCCAGTAAGCGCCTGAATAATCGGAACCCATGACACCTCCAGTCCTATTGAAATCGCCAAAAGTATGTCCGGCAACTCCAAAAGCATAAAGATTGCCATACCAAGTATAGCCTTCAACACCTGCATCTACACCGTAAATTGAGTAAGAAGTTCCATCATCACCTGAAGGGCCGCCATATCTGTAACCATATATAGTAGCCCTGCCTGCGCCAAAGTTTCCGGAAGGTCTGTAAGCATAAATTACATTAGCATCTGTAGTTGATGCATCAGTTACGTATAATGGATATGATGGACTTGTAGTTCCGATGCCAATGTACGTTCCGTTATCATAAATTAATGAATTCCCAACGCTGTTGGCTCCGGTGAATTTAGCTAAATAATTTGTAGTGCCTGCAGCAGCGCTTAAAAAGCTTGTGGCATGTAAGCCGTCAAGCAAATCAGCATTAAGGTTGGTGTTAACAGTTGTGGATGTAACATTGAACGGAGCAGTTCCCGCTGCAAGAGTGGAAGTAATTTGTCCTTCAATTGAAACGGGGCCGCTAAAATATCCTGCCCAGTTACCAGCCATAGTTGTGGCTTCATTAAAGCTGGGGTTAAATCCATTCATCACACCAAGAATAGCTGCATTATACCCAAGACTGCTGTTGCCTGCAAAACCTTTTACACCAACATTGGTACCGCCATTGTTTGCATAACCCATCACACCAAAATTTCTTCCGGTGCCTATTGATGATGAAGTTGATTGTCCATAAACTCCTTCTGATATGGAAGCGTTATTGCACAATATAGCGCTGCTTAAACCATAATCAATTGTTGACCATGTGGCATTCCCGGTAACATTGACATTGATCCCTTTTCCTCCGCTTGCACCGGTAGTATATAAAACATCAACTTTATTTGTAGCAAGAGGTGAGTTTGTACCTATGCCAACATTACCTACGTAGGTTCCGTTGACATAATCGTTAAGATACATAGTAGTATTGGTACCAAAAGTAATATTTGAATTTCGGGAAGCATTCGGTCCAACGCTATTTATGGTTATTGCCGGTGAGAAATAATTTTGACCAATTATTGTTTGGAATGACCCATAGCCGTTATTAATACATGAATAGGCGCCAGCTTCAAAACCTCCTGTACCACCAGACCCACCATTAGCCCAAAACGAAATTCTTCCTCCCGCATTGGCACTGTTTAATTGGTCGTTCATTAATCTTAAATCAACCAATGCTGCAATTCCACTTTGGTAAATGTGAAGTTTGGTTGCCGGTGAAGTGGCTCCAATGCCGACATTCGTTGCATTATCATAAATTTGGCTACAAAGAGCATTTGTACCATCAGATTTAATAACAAAGTTTGCATTACCACATCCTACAGGTCCAGTGGGTCCGGTAGCGCCCTGTAATCCATTAGCCCCTGTATTTCCAGTGGGACCTTGTGAACCATTTGTTCCATTTGTTCCGCTAGGTCCTGTTGGTCCTTGTAATCCAACTGTACCAGTTGGACCAGTGACACCATTAATTCCTGAAGGACCTGTAACTCCCGCAACACCTGTTGGACCAGTGGCACCATCAATACCAGCTGTACCAGTTGCTCCTACAGCGCCTGTTGGGCCGGTTGCTCCATTAATTCCTGTAGGACCTGTAACTCCTGCAACACCTGTTGGACCGGTGGCACCATCAATACCAAAAGCACCTGTAGCTCCCATAGCACCTGTTGGTCCGGTTGCACCATCAATTCCACTGGGACCAGTTGCACCTTGTAATCCTGTTGGTCCGGTATCTCCTGCTATCCCTGTTGCACCAGTGGCTCCTGCAATTCCTGTAGCGCCGGTAGCGCCGTCAATTCCACTGGGACCAGTTATGCCTTGCAATCCTGTTGGTCCTATAGCGCCTGCTATTCCGGTAGCGCCGTCAATTCCACTGGGACCAGTTACGCCTTGCAATCCTGTTGGTCCTATAGCACCTGCTATTCCGGTAGCACCGGTAGCACCATCAATTCCCGTAGCTCCCGTTACTCCTTGAATTCCTATTGCACCCGTGGGACCTGTAACACCTGCGATGCCTTGCAATCCGGTTGGTCCTTGAATACCCTGTATCCCAGTTGCACCCTGTATTCCTGTCAATCCTGTGGGACCTGTAGCTCCCGCTGCACCGGTCATTCCTGTAGGTCCCTGTGCCCCGGCGTTGCCTGTGACTCCCGGAGAACCTGATGGACCAATAGGACCAATAGGTCCTGTAGGTCCAATAGGTCCCATTGAACCGGTTACTCCATTAAGTCCATTTGTCCCTGAAAGACCTGTAGGTCCCAGGGGACCCTGCAATCCTGTAGGACCTGTTATACCCGTAGGTCCCGTCGGGCTATTTAAGGCATTTCCTGCCACCATGGCATAAGGAACTGTCAATAATTGCGAGGTTCCCATGTCAATAAAGTTGATTCCTCCTGAATAATCCACTTCAACTTTTAAATAATGATTAGAGTTTGCCCAGTCTATAGAAGCAAATGTTGAAGCAGTGCCTTGCCCTGTGCTTGTGCCCTGCCCAATTATCAGTGTAAACAAACCAAACTGATTGGTAGTGGAACTATGAGTTTCCTGCCATTGAATGGTACCCGTAGGGATACCAGAAATGATGCTTATTCGAACATTAATATTCTGACTGACCAATAATCCTCCTGTTGAATTACGGGCTACAGCCTGATAATTGAACCCTTGTGGTACCTGTGCATTAACAATGGTTACACAGGAAGCAATGAATAATGAGAAAACAAAAATAATCAGATTTTTTTTCATTTTTTTTATTTTTTACAGTCAACAAAATTATATTTTTTTTTCAAATGATAAAATTATTAATAATTATAATTGCATATCAGCGATTATACCAGCTTAAAAAATGCGGTAAGTTTTCAGAAATAACTTTGATGATATGAAAATAGAATACTCCGGTTTCATAGATTAAGAAAAATTTGAAAATTAATTTTTGCAAAACAATAAAACGGTAAGTTTTTGTTGGTTTTCTTTACGGAATTGAAGCCATGTCATACGTGGCTGTATGGATTACATGAGTTAATGTCGCATTGTAGCAGGTTCCGCTCTGTTGTACATTCGGTATTGACACATTACAGCAAGTTCCGTTTGGCTTTTCGTACAGTATCACAGCACTGCCGCAAATAACTGTCGCTTTTACGTAAAGTATTGTTTCATTGCTTCATGTAACTGTCGCTTTTACATGAAGTAGTAACGCAATACCGTAAATTCCGGTCACTTTTACGTACGGTACAGTGTCATTTTGCAACATTCGGTGCGGCGGAATGTTCAAAACACACACAGATACGTACGGTATTGTGTCATTTTGCAACATTCGGTGCGGCGGAATGTTCCAATTACGAACAGATACGTACGGTACTGTGTCAAATTGCAACATTCGGTGCGGTGGAATGTTCCAAACACGCACAGATACGTACGGTACTGTTTCATTTTGCAACATTCGGTGCGGCGGAATGTTGCAAACACGCAAAGATACGTACGGTATTGTGTCAAATTGCAACATTCGGTGCGGTGGAATGTTGCAAAATGACACAGTACCGTGAGACAATTTCACTGTTATTTGCGGTAATGTTTCTATTCCATGAAGAATCAGCGCCAGAACATACAATAATGTTTCATTACCCTGAGGTAATGTTTCTGTTACCAGAAGAATTCGTAGCGGAATTCACTGTAATGCTTCTTTACCTTGCAATCATGTTTCAGATACGTGAATAATTTACACCGGAATTCACGTAAATGATAAATTTCCGTGAAGGATTAGTATGATGATTCACAGCAAGGACTCATTTACATGAGAGAATTGCAGTGGTATTCACTGTAAAGACTGTTCTTCATAAAGAATTTGCCGTGCATGAAAGCCTTCGCGATTGCGAGACCTGCAGTTATAGAGCCTGTGATCATTGAGTCCCGATTTTTCGTATTGGCGTCAAACCAAAAGTAGATAACACTGATACGGGACAGCGGAAAACTTATTCCTTGTTAATCATAAAAATTGTTTCGGATAAATATTAAGCAAGAATTCGAATGGTTGCCAAATTAAGCTATGTTGTTTGTTAGCGAAAATAACAAATAGCTGAACAAGTGATTTCCTTCCCGGGCAAAGTGAGTATAAAGGCTATTTAATTTTTCCTCTTTTAAACAGTGTTATCCCAGACCTTATTTATAAATCAAAAATATCACCGTCTTTTTATTCAGTTCCGGAATATTGTTCTTCCATTCTTTGATGGTTCTTGTTGAAATAAATTCATCTTCACCTGTCAGGTTCGACGCGATACACAGATGCGAATAAAGATTGCAGGTTTGTAGCAGGTCATTTAGCAATTGCATGTTTCTGTATGGGGTTTCAATAAACATTTGAGTTTGGTCTTCGCGGATGGCTTTGTTTTCAATCTCCTTTATTTTTTTAATTCTCGCATTTTTATCAACAGGCAAATATCCAACAAAAGAAAAATTCTGTCCGTTAAATCCCGAACCTATCAGCGCAAGCAATATTGATGAAGGTCCCACAAGAGGCTTCACCCGTATATTGTTTTCATGAGCTATCCTTACAATCTCCGACCCGGGGTCTGCAACGCAGGGACAGCCTGCTTCGGATAGCAATCCAATATTTTTTCCTTCCAGCAGAGAATTGAGAAATGAAGGGAGCTCGTTATTGTCGGTATGTTTATTGAGCGTGTAAAGTATCAATGAATCCAATGGTTTTGCGTAGCCAATGCTTTTCAGAAATCTTCTGCATGTGCGTTCATTCTCCACAATAAACTCATCAAGTTCGTTTATCATTTTGATGACTTCCTGCGGCAATACGCTTTGGGCAGTATTTTCGGCAATCACTGAGGGTATCAGAAATAAGGTTCCGGTATTGTTCATGGTTAAAAAAAAACCGGTACTCAAACCGGTTTTGTTTATTATTGATGTTTTATTTTCTTTTCAAGTTCGTCAACGGAAGCCTTGAATTGCTTGTCGGTGTCCATAAGGTTGTTTACAGTACGACATGCATGAAGAACTGTTGCATGATCTTTGTCGCCGCAGCGTGAACCAATGTTGGCTAACGATTGTTTTGTCATTTTCTTTGAAAAGAACATGGTGAGCTGACGTGCCTGAACGATCTCGCGTTTCCGTGTTTTCGAGTTGATCATATCTACAGGGATATTGAAGAAATCACAAACTACCTTTTGGATATAGTCAATGGAAATTTCTCTTGTAGTACTCTTCACGAATTTATCAATCATCTGGTTTGCCAGGTCAATTGAAATAGCTTTTTTGTTCAATGAAGACTGCGCCATTATTGAGATCAGCGCACCTTCGAGTTCACGGATATTTGCAGTGATGCTGTAAGCAAGATATTCAATAACCTCTTTGGGCATTTCCACACCGTCGTTGTAAAGTTTCTTTTCAAGAATGGCAATCCTTGTTTCGAGATCAGGTGGCTGCAGATCGGCTGACAAGCCCCATTTGAATCGTGAAAGAAGCCTTTGTTCCATGTCGTGCATTTCGACAGGAGCCTTGTCCGATGTGATTACAATCTGTTTTCCGTTCTGATGAAGATGATTGAAAACATGGAAAAACACATCCTGCGTTTTTTCTTTTCCTGCAAGGAATTGGATGTCGTCCATAATGAGAACATCCATCATCTGGTAAAAATGAACGAAATCATTCTGGCTATTGTTTTTTACAGCGTCAATAAATTGCTGAAAAAATTGTTCTGAAGAAATATAAAGGACCGTCTTATCGGGGAACAGGTTTTTGACCTGGATTCCTATTGCATGAGCCAAATGTGTTTTGCCAAGACCAACTGTGCTGTAGATCAGCAAAGGGTTAAAAGCTGTTTTGCCGGGATTGTTTGCCACAGCAAAACCAGCAGATCTTGCCAGTCTGTTACAATCGCCTTCAACAAAATTTTCGAAAGAGTAGCTTTCTACAAGTTGCGACTGTACATTGATTTTTTGCAAGCCGGGAATTATAAAAGGATTTGGAATGCTGTTGCTGGAACTTCTGTTGATGTCAATAGGCATTGACAACGAAGGGTTCTTTATAGCTCTTTTGTTTGATGTGGGAACCTTGATAGTGTAAGGGTGTGTACTATCAAAAGAGTTTTCCATGATGATGCTATATTCCAGCCTGCCATCACTTCCTAATTCTTTTTTAATTGTTGTTTTGAGAAGCGAAATGTAATTCTCTTCAAGCCATTCGTAGAAGAATTGGCTTGGGACCTGAATCGTCAGGACATTCGCGTCGAGTTTAATTGGCTTGATTGGTTCAAACCAGGTTTTGAAAGCCTGGTGTCCGATATTATCTTTTATAACCTTCAAACAATTCTCCCATATTTTGTCAATATTCTTTTCCATCAAAAATTGTTTTAAATTATAAGCTAAAATTTCAAATTAAGAGTTAGTATTCTATGTGATTTAATTTCAGTCTCGTGAATTCAGAATCGTCTGCGAACAGCGTCAATTCTATGCTTCCTGAACGAGCTAACAAATATTTAAAGAAAAAAGTTCAAAAAAAAATTTATTTACACTTGCTTATTAAAAACTTTTATTGTATGCGCATCGACAAATTTTTTATTGGTCTTTTTATCAAAATAAAAATCAAGTCTTCCCAGCTTTAATCCTGCCCATCCAACCTGGCAAATGTAAATATCTTTTTTGTCAGAATTAGAAAATTTGTAAGGTTTATTTATAAAGGTGTGGGTATGACCTCCAATAATCAGATCAATGTTTTTCGATTGTTTTGCAAGAAGTACATCACTGGGTGTTTTATCATCTTTATAGCTAAAACCCATGTGTGAAAGACATATCACAAGGTCGCAATGCAAATCTTTCTTCAGCAAATGCGCCATTTCTGCAGCCTTTGCATAAGGATCAAGATAAATTGTGTCACCATAATTTGCTGTGCTCACAAGGCCGTCAATCGCTACACCAAGGCCAAAAACGCCAATTTTAATTTCATTCCTGAAAAATATTTTATAGTTCAGAGTTTTGTCAGCAAGTACTGTTTTCGAAAAATCATAATTGGATGAAATGAAAGGAAAGTTGGCAAACTTCATGGCTGAAACAATACCATCAAGACCATTGTCGAATTCATGGTTTCCGATAGTAGCGGCATCATAGCCTATCTGGCTCATCAGTTTCAATTCAATTTCTCCGTTGAACATATTAAAGTAAGGTGTTCCCTGAAAAATATCTCCTGCGTCAAGAAGAAGAACATTTTTTTCAACACTTCTGATTTCTTTGATCATCGCTGCACGCCTTGCAAAACCGCCCATTCCTGCATACTTTGGATCGGTTGCGGGAAAAGGATCAATATGGCTGTGTGTGTCATTTGTATGAAGGATCGTAAGCTTTTCGTATTCTTTTTTTGCAGCAAAACTCTTCAGTGGCGAAGCATTCAAACCAAGCAATGCTCCACCTGCCAATACAGTTTTTAAAAAATCACGTCTGTTACCTTGCATAGTGGATCCTGCTGTCAAGCTTTGATGTTAATACCAATCCTTTTTTATTTTCTTCTTTCATGTAAGTTATAATAGCATCCCTGACTTTCACGCCGAGATCTTCACGTTTTAATGGCGTTTTAAAAATCGTCATTTTATCACCGCCATTTGCAAGATAATCTAATGTCACAATTTTATAAGTTCTGCTGGTGTCTAAGGGTTTTCCATTCACAAGGATATTGGTTGCAACGGTATCCTTTATCTCCATTGTAATTCCTGAAACAGGATCACCGCCTTGTTTTGCGATATAGTCAAACACCTGTTTTGTCTTTATACCATTGAGTGTAATTACAACCAGACTATTTTCAAAAGGCATCAGTTCATAAACCTGTTCAAGAGTAATTGCACCCTTCGGTAATGCTGCACGAAGTCCGCCGAAGTTGAGTAAACAGAAATCAATTTTAATGCTGTCAGCAGGCTTGTAGTAATCAAATGATTTTTTAAGAATAAGGTCTGCAACAAAGTTGTTGAGTATTCCTTCAGGAAGTTCTTTCACCATGGCTTGATCAGTATAGCCTAATATACCATTCATCTGAGCAAGCATCTTTTCTCTGAAAGGTTTGATAATCCTGAGTGAAGAAGTGTCTTCTTTTGCTGCAGATATTGAATCTACTGTAATGACATTGGAGTCAACTTTTGTAACATGTGCGTAAGGTTTGCATCCGGCAAAAAATGTGCACAGCAGAAGGAAACCAAGATAATTCAGCAATGATTTACGCATAAAGAAAAAGGGGCTACAAAAAGATGCACAATAGTACAAATTAAATTTTCAATTGTCAATACTTAATTGAAAAAAATCGAAAATAAAAATGTAAAGGAAAATTATTGAATTCTTATTATGCTCAAACAGGAACATTGAATTCCCTGAGTACATCATTCAATGAAGTCTTCAAATCCGTTGATGGTTTACGTTGCCCGATGATCAGCGCACAGCCAACATTGAACTCTCCTGCATTGAATTTTTTCGCGAACGTCCCTGGAATTACAACTGATCTGGCTGGCACCATACCTTTATATTCTATAGGATCAGTTCCTGTCACATCAATAATTCTTGTGGACTGAGTGATGACAACATTCGCGCCAAGCACACATTCTTTTTCAATGTGGGTACCTTCAACAACGATACACCGGGAACCAATAAAACATCCGTCTTCAATGATCACAGGTGATGCCTGAACAGGTTCCAGAACTCCTCCAATGCCAACACCACCGCTGAGATGAACGTTCTTACCAATCTGTGCGCATGAACCAACAGTTGCCCACGTGTCAACCATTGTGCCTGAATCAACATAGGCGCCAATGTTTACATAAGAAGGCATCATAATTACACCCGAAGCAATAAAAGCTCCATAGCGTGCCACTGCAGGCGGAACAACACGAATGCCAAGTTTTGCATAATTGTTTTTCAATGGGATCTTGTCGAAATATTCAAATGGTCCTGCTTCAATCACCTCCATTTGCTGAATTGAAAAATATTGGATAATGGCTTTTTTTATCCACGTGTGGACATTCCAGTTTCCATTTTCAGGCTCAACAACTCTTATTATTCCTTTGTCAAGAAGTCTGATCACCTCTCTGATGGCTGTTTTCGCCTCGTCAGTTTTCAGTAGTTCTTTGTTGTTCCAGGCGCTTTCAATGATCTTTATTAAGTCCATAAATCAGATTGTTTTTCAATTCATGCAAAATTAGAGGAATTTTTCATTCACAAAAACTTTGACATTCCCTTTTAATAATTTAAATTTTACTAATTTTGCTTAACTTAAAATAATGCATTTTTGGGACGAATACTTGCTATAGATTACGGAAGAAAAAGAGTAGGACTTGCAGTGACTGATGAGCTCAGGATGATTGCAAATTCAATGGGAACGGTTCATTCGAAGGATGTAATTGAGTATTTAAAAAAGTATGTAGCGAAGGAAAAAGTTGATTGTTTTGTAGTGGGTCAGCCAAAGCAAATGAACAATACTGATTCGGAATCTGCAAGGTTTGTTGAACCTTTTGTGAGATTATTAAAGAAGACTTTTCCGTCAATCATGGTTGACAGATTTGATGAGAGATTTACTTCAAAGATGGCTTTCCAGACCATGATAGATGCAGGATTGAAGAAAAAAGCGAGGCAGGACAAGGGACTTGTTGACAGCATCAGTGCAACACTCATCCTGCAATCATACATGGAAAGTTTGAATGATTTAAGACATTAAAAGAAAGTGAGGTTTTAATAATGGTTTTACCAATTATCGGATATGGGGATCCCATACTGAGGAAAATGACGCAGGAAATAGGAAAGAGTTATCCTAACCTGAAAGAGCTTATTGAAAATATGTTTGAAACGCTGTATGCAGCACCAGGCGTGGGTTTGGCGGCTCCACAGATAGGGTTGTCAGTACGATTGTTTATTATTGACGCAACAGGTTTTTCCGATGAAGAAAATCCCGAACTGAATGGCTTTAAAAAAGTTTTTATCAATGCACAGATACTGGACGAAGAAGGGGAGGAGTGGCTCTTTAATGAAGGCTGTCTCAGTTTCCCGACACTGCGCGAGGATATTCTCAGAAAGCCAAAAATACACATTCAATATGAAGATGAAAATTTTGAGTTTCATGATGAATGGTATGATGGATTGCTTGCCCGCATCATACAGCATGAATACGACCATACGGATGGAGTGGTTTTTATTGATCATTTGAGTAGCCTGAAAAAACAACTGATCAAAGGAAAACTCAACGATATCATGATCGGTAATGTTGATGTGAACTACAAAATAAAATTCGCAAAAAAGAAAAAAAGATAACCCCAAATACTTTAGACACTCTAGACACTTAAGGCACTTTAGACACTTTAGACATTTATAACTTAATTTCACAACTATGAAAAAAAACATTCTGATAGCTGTATTATCATTATTGATTATCACGTCCTGTTCAAACAGTCCGGACAAAGATCTTAAAACCATTCATGATCTTGAAGCAACATTGAAAGCTAATAAAAATGGCATACCCGATGCGGCTAAAACAAAAGAATTGATTGATGCTTACATTAAATTTGTAAAAGATTTTCCAAAGGATACAGCTTGTGCTGGCTTTCTATTCGAAGCAGCCAGAAAATCTTCGGATATTTTGAAATTCCAGCTTGCAATTGATCTTTTAGACCAGATAATGAAAGATTATCCGGCTTATTCAAAGGTTTCAGATTGCCTGTTTTTGAAAGCTTTTATTTATGACAACGATATGAAGAATGTTGTTAAAGCCAGGGAAACTTATGAGGCTTTTTTGAAAAAGTATCCAACCAGTCCAAGAACCAAAGATGTGACCGGTTTGCTGAACTGGCTTGGTAAAACTGATGAACAAATAAGAGCAGAACTTATTGAAAAGAACAAAAACGACAGCCTTGCGAAAAAATAGTTTTTAAGGAAAATGATCCTTGTTGGTCTGTTATAAAGGATTTAATTTTTCTCGAATTCGCTGGTCAGAATTTCACGTAGCTTCTGGACTTTTAAATTCGTTGTGAGCACTCCTGCTTCACAGATGGATATTTCTCCACGCTGCTCTGAAACTACAATTGCTATTGCATCCGACTCTTCTGTTATACCTGAGGCTGCTCTGTGCCTTAAACCAACATTGGTTGGAAAGTCTGTTTTTTCTGAAACTGGCAAAATACAGCGGGCAGCCATAATACGATTGCCACTGATGATAATGGCTCCGTCATGCAAAGGACTGTTCTTGAAAAAAATGTTTTCAATAAGTTGTTTTGATATGTTGGCATTGAGAGCCTCTCCGTTTTCAATAAAAGATTTTAATTCGTTTTTTCTTGTAATAACAATCAAGGCACCTGTCATCGAAGCAGCCATACTCTCACATGCACTGATGACTATTTCAATATTGAGAAGCTCTTTCTGGTACATTTGCCATTTTACATTCAGAAAGCTTTTCGATCCTTTTTTAAGAAAATTAGGTGAGCCAAGAACCAACAGAAATTGCCTTATCTCTTGCTGAAACACGATGATCAGTGCAATCATTCCAACAGAAATAAACTGCCCGAGAATCTCACTCAGCAACTCCATTTCAAATGCTTTTACCAAAACCCAAATCAGGTAAATTGCAATGATGCCGATAAAAATATTGATGGTTCCCGTGCCTTTAATAAGGTTGTAAAGCTGGTAAAATAGCAAAGCAACCAGTAGCACATCAATAACATCGAGCCAGCGAACAGTGATAAAAGATATGAGAGTATTCAGTAACATAATTTTTGTTCAGGTTTCAAACATACAGAAAAAAATCGGATGAGCAAAAAAAAGGATTCCGACAAATGACAAATGACCATTGACTATTGACTGGTTTAAAGCATTCCCGGCTTCTTTTTTTGAAGAGACCACAATATTACTTTTTCAATTCTTCTTTTTCGCGCATCTTCTTTTTTTACATCATTCACCCAGCGGATATACATTGTTTGATGACTTGGAGCAAAACTACTGAATGCTTCAAACGCATGGGGAACATTGGAGAGTGACTGTTTAATATCTTCTGGAATTTCAACTTTTTTAGGTGTAGTATAGGCATTATCCCAGCTTCCGTTTCGTTTGGCGTCATCAATTTTCTTCATTCCAGCTTCGTTCATCTGCCCATCATTTATAAGCTTTAGTGCTTTATCTTTATTGATTTTTGACCACAGACTTTTAGCTTTTCTTGGAGAAAATCGCTGTATATAATTGTCTTCATCCAGGCTTCTGACCTGACCATCTATCCAGCCAAAACACAGGGATTCTTCCACAGCTTCGTTGTAAGTAATGCAAGGTTTCTCTGAATTCTTTTTCCTGATAGCAATCCAGGCGAAATCCACCTTATCATGATTCTTTTCAAGCCATGCACGGAATTTCTTTTGTGATGCAAAATAAATTGGAGATATTGACGGTTTTTCCTCTATCATAATTTGGATTTTATAAACATTATTCACCTCTCATTTTCTCAACGATCTTTATTGCTTCCACAGCCTCTTTCACATCGTGAACCCTGAGAATATTCACACCTTTTGTCAATGCTATCGTGTTTAAAACAGTGGTTCCGTTGAGTGCGTCGGCTGGATTGGTTTCAAGTAACTTATTGATCATTGACTTTCTTGAAAAACCTGCCATAAGGGGCAATCCGAATATTGAGAAATACTCCAGATTGTTCAGTAATTCGTAATTGTGTTCAAGAGTTTTTCCGAATCCAAAACCGGGATCAATGATGATATCGTTGACCCCCATTTTTTTTAAAACAGCAACCTTTTCGGAGAAATAAGCAATCACATCTTTTACCACATTTTTGTATGCAGGGTTTGATTGCATATTGGCTGGTGTCCCCTGAATGTGCATCATAATATAAGGTACGTGAAGATCTCTTATTGTTTGAAACATTTTCTCATCAAAGTTGCCGGCAGAGATATCATTGATGATGTGAGCGCCATTGTCAACGGCTATTCTTGCAATCTCAGAACGGTAAGTATCTATAGAAAAAATTGCATTCGGGAATTTTTCTGTGACTGTTTTTAAAATGATAGAAATCCGGGAGTGCTCTTCTTCTTTTGGAATTTCAATTGCTCCGGGTCTTGTGCTCACTGCGCCAATGTCAATAATTGAAGCCCCATCTTTAAGCATTTCTTCAACGTGATTCAAAGCTGCATCCGTGTTTTTGTATTTTCCTCCATCGAAAAACGAATCATCGGTAATGTTCAAAATGCCCATCACCAGCGGTTTTTCGAGGGATAAAAGTTTTCCACCACAATTGAGATTTTTATGTGAAGAAAAAAATGTATTTTTATGCTTTTGTATCATAATTCAGGCTTAAATTTGCTTCGGTTATAATTTGCTAATTTATTAATTTTTGAAATGACCTGAACAAAACTTCATTTTCCATTTGAAGAATTGTGAAATAATAAGAAGATCAAAATTTAAAAGTTTAAGAAATGAGAACTTTAAGAATAATATGCAGAACGATTGTCGGGCTTTTATTTATTTTTTCCGGCTTTGTGAAAGGTGTGGACCCGCTAGGTTTTACTTACAAACTTCAGGAATATTTTGAAGTGTATCACATGAATTGGTTGCATAACTTCGCAACACCTCTGGTTGTGATATTATGTATGATCGAGTTCACACTTGGGGTTATGCTGGTATTTGGAGTAAGACCAAAACTTACTTCCTGGCTTGCATTTGTGATGATGTTTTTCTTCACAGGATTGACACTGTTGTCAGCAATAAACAACCCCGTTTCCGACTGTGGTTGCTTTGGTGATGCAATAAAGCTTACCAACTGGGAAACTTTTTTTAAAAATGTTGTTCTGATTATTATCGTTATTTTTCTTGTCACTTCAAATAATTACAGCACTCCTGCTTTTACAAAATTCAGGGAAATTGCAATAACGACTGTTGGTGCATGCATAATTCTTTTTGTAAGCATCTATTCATTGCGTCACCTGCCTTTGATTGACTTTCTGCCGTGGAAAGTAGGAAACAAAATTTCAGAACAGGTGGTTGCCGTACCTGAAATATCTGAAAGCATTCTCCGTTACAGGGATATCAAGACCGGGCAAATATACGAATACACTTCAAAGACTTTGCCCTGGCAGGATAGTGTGAAATGGGCAAGCATTAAATACGACACCACTATCAAAAAAATAATTCAGCCATACAAGGAAGCTCCTATTCATGATTTTGTGATCACCGATGAGAATGGAAATATCTTCACCGATAAGATCGTGAGCAATCCCGGATATCAATTCATTCTTGTTGCCTATGATATAACACAAACAGACAAAGATGCTTTTACAGATATCAATAAATTGGTTGCAGGATGTGATAAGGACAGTATTTCATTTGTTGGGCTTTCCGGAAGTATTTATGAGACTATTGAAACATTCAGACATGATGTGCAGGCAATGTTTCCTTTTTATAATGTTGATGAAACAGCATTAAAAACGATGATCCGTTCAAATCCCGGTTTGCTACTATTGAAAAACGGAGTTGTCATGGCCAAATGGGGCTGGCGCGATATTCCTGATTATGCAGAAGTGAAAGAAAAATACCTGCTAAAATAAATTCACTGATTTCAAATCAAAAATCTCAAATCTCAATTCTCAATTCTTAAATCAAAAATTCTTTTCTCTTGCATCACTATATTTTAAAACGATTGTTCTACGGGTTACTTGTTATGTTTGGAGTAATAACAATCGTTTTTCTATTGTTCAATGTTCTTCCCGGAGATCCTGCCCGAATGATGCTTGGTCAACGTGCTGATATTGCCTCAGTAGAAGCAATCAATAAGGATCTGGGCAGAGACAAGCCCATGCTGCTTCAGTATTTCAATTACCTGAATGATCTTTCGCCTGTTTCCATTCATAACACTGATGATCCGAAAAGCTACTGGTATCTTGATTCTACCAAATACAGTTCATGCGTCAGGCTCTTCAAAATTGGACATGTTGCCATTGTTATTAAAGCGCCTTATCTGCGAAGGTCCTATCAGAGCAAGCGAAAAGTTAGTGAAATACTTTACGAGGCATTTCCAAACACCTTTATTCTTGCTACAGCCTCCATTGGGTTTGCATTGATACTCGGCATTTTCATTGGGGTTATATGTGCTGTGAAAAAGAACAGTTTTATTGATAAACTTTCTCTTGTTCTTTCTGTCTTTGGCATGTCGCTTCCTTCATTTTTTGCTGCCATACTTGCTGCCTGGATTTTCGCATATTTATTAGGCAGTATCACGGGTCTGAACATGTTCGGGAGTTTATATTCTGTGGATAATTTTGGTAATGGAGAGTACCTGAGTCTAAAGAACCTTATTCTGCCTGCATTTACTCTTGGCATACGCCCTCTGGCAATAGTTGTTGAGCTTACACGAAATTCGATGCTCGAAGTGTTGTCGCAGGATTACATCCGGACAGCAAAAGCAAAAGGTCTTAGTTATTATAAGGTCATTACAAAACATGCATTGAAGAACGCAATGAATCCTGTAGTCACAGCCATTTCCGGATGGTTCGCTTCGCTGATGGCAGGTGCGGTTTTTATAGAATATGTGTTTAACTGGAAAGGGGTGGGGGTAGTCATTGTTGACGCATTGGAGAAATATGACTTTCCCGTGGTAATGGGCGCTGTGCTTTTCGTTTCGGTTATTCTCGTTTTTATTAATATTTTTGTAGATATAATTTATGGTCAGTTAGACCCTAAGGTTCGAATCTAATTCTGCTTGAATTAAAAATTTAAAATTTGTGTTATGAGAAAAAAAATAGTTGCAGGCAACTGGAAAATGAATAAAACTTTAACTGAAGCCATTTCCCTGATTGATGAAATAGTTACAGGCTTAAAGGATCTGGTAAAAAATGATGACAAATTGGTGATCATTGCTCCTCCATTTCCTTATCTGATGAAAGCTGCTGAAATGACTAAAGGATTAAATCAAATTGAAATTGCCGCACAGAACTGTCATTCTAATGAAAAAGGTGCTTTCACTGGTGAGATCTCAGCGGCCATGATATTGTCCACTGGTGCAAAATTTGTTATCATCGGCCATTCTGAAAGAAGAAATTACTTCAAGGAAACAGATGATTTTCTTGCGAAAAAAGTGGAGATAGCTTTGAAAACTGGTCTGAAACCCATCTTCTGTTGTGGTGAATTGTTGTCGGAAAGACAATCAGGAAACCAGTTTGACATCGTCAGAAATCAATTAAAAAATGGAGTATTTAATTTGTCTGAATCAGAATTCAGCAATGTTGTCATTGCCTACGAACCCGTGTGGGCAATAGGAACCGGTGTAAATGCTTCACCTGAGCAGGCACAGGAGATGCATGCTTTCATCCGCAAAATTATTTCAGAGAATTACAGTACACAAATTTCAGAGAACACAACAATACTTTATGGCGGAAGCTGCAATGCTCAGAATGCTGCCGAGCTCTTTGCCAATCCTGATGTTGATGGTGGTCTGATTGGTGGCGCTTCACTCATTGCAAAGGATTTTATCACCATTGTTAATTCTTACTAAAAAAGAGTTCACCACATACTATTGTGATGAATCAGACGTTAAACTTCTTGATCGAATAAAGCAGATTTGACAAGCTTTGAATAGTTGTCAAATCTTATAAAAATTAATACCGAATTATTGAATGAACTACATAGAATTTAATTTCACAATCACTCCTGTGGATCCGGGCAATGAAATCCTTGCTGCACATCTTGCAGAGATAGGATTCGAAAGTTTTGTTGAAACAGAAACTGGTCTCCTTGCCTATATTCAAACAACAAAATATTCGAAAGCAGAAGTTGAAAAACTAGCTATACTGAAAAATAAAGAATTTAAAATCACTTTCAGCCATACCAGCATTCCTGATAAGAACTGGAACGAAGAATGGGAAAAAAGTTATGACGCTGTAAATATTGCAGGGAAATGCTGTGTCAGGGCGCCTTTTCATCCGGTTAATGAAAAGTGCAAATACGATATTATAATCGAACCCAAGATGTCGTTTGGAACTGCGCATCATGAAACAACCGCTTTGATGATCGCACAGATATTGCTTCTTAACCTAAAGGAAAAATCCGTTCTCGACATGGGTTGCGGAACAGGTGTTCTTGCAATACTTGCTGCAAAAATGGAAGCTTCACCAGTCACCGCTATTGATATTGACGAATGGGCTTATAACAATTCTGTTGAGAATATTGAAAAGAACAATGTCAGCTTTATCAACATTTTGTATGGTGGTGTTGAAATGGCGAAGGGAACTTTCGATTTCATTTTTGCCAATATCAACAGGAATATTTTAATGAACGATATTCCCCAATATTCAAAGCATCTCAATAAAGCAGGGATGTTATTAATGAGCGGGTTTTATGAAGACGACCTTATCATAATTCAGGATAAAGCTGAATCAAATGGCTTAAAATTGCTTGGCCACACTGTGAAAAACAACTGGACGGTTGCCAGGTTCAAAAAGAAATAATGAAAACGGGCAGGCTGCAAATGTGGAAAGAGTAGGGGAGAAACAAGGCAGAAATCTTTTTCCCTGTACAGTTTCCTTCTACCTATAAAAAACGAACGCAAAGGACAAACAACAAAATATTTTATGAAACCAAAGCACATACTGATCTTCCTGATAATATTGGCTTCTTCGTTTACCACGAAGTCACAACAGTTAAAACAATTTGATAAAGATACTGCAAGCTTTTTTGTGCAGCTCACAAAGTTTTTTCAGGATATTGACAACTCTGATGATAAAAAAACAGCCAAAGAATTCATGGTGAAATTCACTCCTGAATGGAGAGGCGGAAAGTTTTCAGACGAGCAAAAAAAAGATATGATCACTACCTGCAACCTGATGCTGAAAAAGAAAATGAAGGCTATTCCTAACTTCAGGAACTACCTTTCAGCCATAATGAGTTTCAACAACACTTCGCAAACCCCTGAAAGTTTTAAAGCATGGCAGGCCAGTCTTGCCAAACTGATCAGCAAGTCGTCAAGCACGCTGTTTGTAGATTATCTCGACATAAGCAACAACCTTTTCACCAACAATGTCCTTTACCTTTCAAGCACTACCAAGTGGAAATCGGACAACAGCGATTATACTTTTGAATATGACACCATCCCCCGCATTGTTTTTTCTTCACTGGACCTGACATGCTATGCAAATAATGACAGCGCCATCATCAACAACACCAAAGGAATTTATTATCCAACCCTAGGCAAATGGACGGGACAGGGGGGCAAAGTTTTATGGGTGAGAGCGGGCTTTGACGAAAAGACAGTATATGCCGAACTGAACAAATATACCATCTCTGTAAAGTTTTCCAAGTACAAAGCTGATTCTGTAAAATTCTATTACACCAGTTTTTTTGACAAGCCTTTGCTTGGTGTCCTTGAGGATAAAATACTGGCAAACCAGGACGAAGACAAGGCTTCATATCCCCGTTTTGACTCGTATGACAAACGTTTGAAGATTGAGAGTATCTTTCCGGATATTGATTATGTTGGTGGCTTTTCAATGCATGGTGGCAAGCTGTTTGGCTCGGGAAATGCGGACCAGGATGCTTATCTTTATTTCTATCGCGACAAAAAATTGTTCATCAGAACCGGCGCCAAAATGTACATCATTCGCAAGGACAAAATTTCATCTGAGAATGCCTCGGTTGCCATCTATTGGGAAAAAGATTCAATCACACATCCGGGACTTCAATTGAGGTATATGAAAGACACCAAAGAACTCTCATTGCAGCGTGGTGACAAAGGAATAGCCCAGACTCCTTTCTTCGACACATACCACAAGCTGGATATGTATATCGAAGCTGTAAACTGGAAAATGGACGAACCCCTGATCAATCTAAAGATGATACAGGGCGAAGGCACCGAAAGCGAAGCATTATTTGAATCCTACAATTTTTTCTCAGCAGCCCGTTATTATAAGATGCAGGGTATTGACGAAACCCATCCTCTTGGCGACCTCAATAAATATTCGAAGCTGAAAGATACCAATGTGATTTCAGTTCCTGAATATGCCCGCTATCTCAAGATCGCCGAACCTCAGATCGTAGCAATGATGCTCAAACTTTCAAATATGGGTTTCATCTCCTACGACATCGAAAACAACAAAGTTTACATTAAAGAAAAGCTTCTCAACTTCCTTTTATCGCGTGCAGGGAAAATTGATTATGATGTTATTCAATTCAATTCGGTCACCAGGAATGAAAACAATGCTACACTGAGTCTGCTGAATTTCGATTTAAAACTTAATGGTGTCAGCCGTGTGTTTCTGAGTGATTCGCAGAGTGTGTATATCTACCCAAAAGACAAAAAAATCACTGTAAAGAAAAACAGGGATTTTGAATTCGATGGACTTATTCACGCCGGTATGTTTGATTTTTATGGCAAGCTGTTTTCCTTTTCTTATCTGAAGTTCAACATTGGAATGCCTGTTATTGACTCAATGGCCTTCTATGTCCGCGGGAAGACAAGAGATGCTTATGGAAAATATAATTTGGAAAAAGTAAAATCAGTTATCGAAGGAATTAAGGGTGACCTGCAGATTGATGCACCCAACAACAAATCAGGTGTGCTTTCTATTGGTAAATATCCAATCTTTAGCAGCTTGAAAGATTCCTATGTTTATTATGATAAACGCAGTATTCAGCATGGAGTTTATGACCGCAGCGCTTTCTATTTCCATCTTGACCCTTTCCAGATTGACAGTCTCGACAATATTTCAACGGAAGGTATTGGTTTTACAGGCAATTTTGTTTCCGCCGACATTTTCCCTGCCTTCGATGAAGTGCTGAAAGTGCAGCCTGATTACTCGCTGGGCTTTGTTCGTACAACACCCGAATCAGGCTTTGCCGCTTATAAGGGTAAAGGCACTTATGACTCTATTGTTGATCTCAGCAATAAAGGACTGAGAGGTCGTGGCACTCTGAATTATCTTACTTCAGTAACAAAGTCAAATGCGTTTGTTTTCTTCCCTGATTCAACAAACTCCAGCGTACAAACATTCAGGATCAAAGAACAGAAAACAGGGGTGGAGTATCCCTCTGTGGCAGCAACGGATGTGTATGAACACTGGGCGCCTTATAATGATCTCATGATCGTAAAAAGCCTTGCAAAACCAATTCAGATGTATGATACACTTGCGAAGCTCACAGGACATCTTGCACTGGCGCCTACAGGCCTTACCGGGAAAGGAGTCCTGGACTTTAAAGATGCTGAAATGGATGCCGATCTTTACAAATTCAAGAACCGCAAAATTGATTCCGACACTGCCAACTTCCGCCTCAAAAGCTATGATCTTGCTGAGTTTTCATTTTCTACGCACAATTACAATGCCCACATAGATTTCGATGCACGCAAAGGTGATTTCAAATCCAATGGTGGCAGTTCCAAGGTTGAATTCCTCGAGAACATGTACATCTGCTTCATGGACCAGTTTACGTGGTTCATGGATAAGGAAGAAATTGAACTGGCCAATACCACAAGCCAAAACACCAAAAAGCTTGAAAACCTCACGCTGAAGCAGCTTGCTGATATTGATATTTCAGGATCTGAATTCGTTTCTGTTCACCCTGCTCAGGATTCGCTGCGATTCTATTCTCCCAAAGCAAAGTTTAATTTAAGAACCAACATCATTTATGCACAGGATGTGAAGATCATCAAAGTGGCGGATGCTGCCATTTATCCCGACAAGGGCGAAGTCACCATCCTCAAGAAAGCTGAAATGAAACCGCTTATCAATGCAAAGATTCTTGCAAATGTCACTACGCAATATCACACAATGTACAATGCTCTGGTGAATATCCAGTCACGCAAAAGCTACACTGCAAACGGGATGTATGACTACACCGATGAGAATGAAAAGAAATTCCCGATCTACATGAGCACAATTGCTGTGGATACCACCCTGCAATCCTATGGCAATGGCGTTATTCCCGACACTTCAAAGTTTATGCTAAGTCCGAATTTTGCCTACACAGGCAAAGTCAAAATGGAAGCCAGTAAAGAATTTCTTTATTTCAACGGCGCCTTCAGGATAAAACAAAACTGCGACACATTATATCGTAATTGGGTGAAATTTAAATCCGAAATTAACCCTGCTGAAATTTATATCCCACTTACCGATACCATCAGGACCATCGGCAATTCCAGGCTTGAAGCAGGAACTTTCCTTGCAAAAGATTCGATAAGGGTTTATTCCGCTTTTCTAACAAAAAAAATACACCCCAGTGATCAGAATATTGTTTCTGCAAGAGGGTTCATCTATTACGACAACACCACTGATGAGTACAGGATATCGAACAAGGAAAAACTCAAACAGCTTAATTTGCCCGGCAATTATGTGAGTCTTACAAAGGAAAGCTGTGTGGTGGTTGGCGACGGAAAAATTGATCTTGCTCCAAACACCGGCAGGATGACTGTGGCTACTTATGGCAATGTAACTACAAACCTGATAAGGAAAGATTCTGTTGACCTCGATGTGGTCATGGCTATTGACTTTTTCTTCAACGATGATGCGTTCAAACTGATGACCCAGGACCTGGAAAAACAAACCACTCTTGCAGGTGTTAACCTTTCGGGTGTTACATTTACCAAATCACTCACAGAAATACTGGGTGTGAAAGAAGCCGATAAAGTGATCTCTGACATTTCGCTTAACGGGGCAATGAAAAAAGTTCCCGATGAATTACAGCATACAATGTTGCTCAGCAATATTGAAATGACCTACGACCGAAAGAACGATTTCTTTGTTTCTTCAGGCCCCATCGGAATAGTTTCACTGAACAAGACACAGCTAAATAAATATGTGAGCGGTTATATCACTGTGAAAAAAGCAACAAGCGGGGATGAGATCAACATCTATTTAAAGGTTGATGATAACGATTGGTACTACTTCAATTTCAAAGGTGCGCTAATGCAGGCATTCTCTTTCAGCAAGGAATTCAACCAGGCGATCATTAATGAAAAACCTGATAAAAGAACACTCAAAGCTGAGAAGGATAAACCGCAATATTCTTATACCATTTCTACAGAAACCAAGAAAAAGATATGGCTTAAGAAGGTTGAACCTACGGATACGAATAAGGATAATGATCATTGATTGTCAATAGTCATTGATCATTGGTCATTAGTCATTGATGATTATTGGTCATTAGGATATTCTATGTCAAAATCTTTTACGGAGTTTTTCAACTGAAGTAATTCGGATTATGGTAAACTTGGGGGTTTTATTGGGTCACAAGAAAAAGTTGGGGAGCAATAGCTTTTTCACAATGAAGTTTTATTAGGAATAAACGACAGGAATGATAACTTAAAGTCGAAATTATTCCTTAATTTTGCATATTCAGGTG
>CAISZK010000196.1 GCA_903889915.1 uncultured Bacteroidota bacterium | reverse complement strand
GTAGTTCCATCTCCAAAATTCCAGTCCCATGAATTAATTGTTCCTTCATTACTTAAACTTTGATCCGTAAATGTAAGTGGATGGCCAATACAGGCGGAATCTACAATGAAAGATGCTATAGGATTTTGAGGAATATGAATAATAGTGTCGAATGTCTTGCTGCAAATACCATTCATCACTGTAAGATGAATCGCCGGATTTCCCGGATTTATATAAATATGGTTAGGGTTTTGCTGCAATGAATTATAACCATCTCCAAAGTCCCATAAATAACTTGTACCCGCAGGTACTGAAGAAACATTAAACTGCGTTCCACTTCCTGGGCAACTGGGCGAAATTGTCACATGTAGATCAGGAGCCGCTCCCATTATGGTATCATAAACGGATTTGTGAGCAATACATCCAAGACTGTCAGTAACTGTGACACTATAGGTTCCTGATGTTGAAATTGAAATTGTGGGATTGGTTGAACCACCGGGAGACCATAAATAAGTTAAATGGTTTGGCAGCGGTATAGGAGCAACAAGTCCAATGGTATTGCCAACACACAAACTATCATTAGGCCCAAGGCTCGCATCATTTGGGAAATTATCTTTTGTTACCTGTATGGTTGATGAAACATCAGAGCAAGTTCCGTTATTTGTAACCGTCACCCAGTATGGACCTGGAGTATTAATATTAATAGTTGGCGTTGTAGCGTTATTTGACCAGAGATATGTAAATCCCGCTCCAAGTCCTGTTGACAAAGTCACAGAACTATTTGCGCAGAAAAATGTATCCCTTAATGCTATGTGAGGATAGGTAACAGTGATGGCATCGGTAGAAGTAAGACCAAAAAAATCTGTAGCTGTAACAGAATAAACTCCGGTAGTGTTTACAGAAATTGTTTGAGTGGATGCACCAGTTGACCAATGGTAAGCGGTGAATCCGCTTCCTGCATCTAAAGTTGTTGAACAAAAACCGGTGGTATTGATATCAGCTCCAAGATTCACTTTTCCGCCATATTTATCGCCCAGGTATTGCTCCACAATATGACGGTTTGTAGGGCTTAAAGCTGTTCCATAAATAATCACTTCAGCAATATCGCCATTCCAGTAATTATTATAAGTGCCAGCAGTAAAACCTAACTGATAGGGTGCATTTGTAAATGCATTGGTCGCCCCTGCTGCTGAAGTTGAATCATCTCCAACACCATTAAAATAAGTTGCAAGTGAGGCACCCAAAGTTTTCTCAACTTCAATAATTTTATAAGTAAAACCACTGTTAGGAAAACTGTTAGTTGAAGCGTCAAGTTCAGTCGAATTATTAAATAATTCCATCCTTTGAAATGAAACATATTTGTGCCTGGTTATATCAAACCCATTTGAAGCAAATGAACCTATGCCAAAAAGAATATCATACAAGTCTCCTGCTGCAACTGCACCCCCGGAAGCTACTATAAAAACTGTCATTGAAGTGCCTGAAACATTTAGTATATTACCGCCATTTACCAATAAATCAGAAGATCCATTAAAGCGTACTGCAGGCTTATTGCCATTAATCACATTGGTGTGAAATACGGGTTGGTTAGCAGGAGTTGCTTGTAAAGCATCATACCCATTGCCGCTACAATCTTTCCAATCTGAAACAGGACTTCCATTGGTACTTGAAACAATATTGGAATCGGACCTAAGCCATAACTTTAGTCCTGCAATTTGTGGCGGGCGAAATTGTGCAAAAGTATTTGAAGTGATAATAAAGAATATTATTATCAAGGAGAATTTTTGGAATAAATGATAGGGTTTGATCATAATCATATTGTTTAAGTTTATGATAATTATTGCAAATTTACAAAAAAAGACGTTCCCAAAAGCTATTAATAATTATTTGTTTTCATTGTTGCTCAAAATGTTTTTCAGATTCCTGAGTTTTAATGGCTCTGAATTGTAGATTGTGTGCAATATGCCTAAAGGAACAAACAGGCAAATTGTTGAAAAGCGTAGCAGCAATGAGAAAATTACTCCAATTGCGGGATCTTTTCCCAAAAGACTAAAAATTCCGGCAGTGTATAATTCTTCCAGACCTAAATTTCCGGGCAAAAAACGTAACAACGACGATATTCTTGTAATTAATAAAATGATAAAAACAGAGAACAACGGCAGGTCGGTTTTCACTACAATATTCAACCATTCGTATGCGACGAATGCAAGGATAAGATAAACGATGTTGATGACAATATTTACGATCATGGTCTCCTTGTCCATGATCAGATTGTTTGAATGAATCACAATCCTGTCAACATAAGATTGAAGTTTTCTTAAAACTACAAACCTCTTTAAATTTAATCGCTGAATGATCCTGTTGACAAGATTTATTATCAGTGACAAAAAAATGAGAATGATGGATGCCATCAATACCCATGCGTTATGGTTGCCTGGGAAAAAATAGAAAACAATGCCGAAAATTCCGGTAATGATCAAAGAAATATAAACAGAAAAGATGCCGATCGAAAAACCTTTTGTAGGATGGATATGATATTTTTGCTTCAAAAAAAATGCAGAATAAATTAAGCCACCATTGGTTGGAATAACATAAGAAAACAAACTCATCGCTATAGGTAACAAAAGAGTGTCAGCAAAACTTAGCGAAATTTTATTTTGCTTTTTAACGAGATAAAATATCTGAAATCCGGCAACAAAATAACTCAATAAAGTCAGTGAAATTAGTATTGAAAAGTCAAACAAAGAAATGTTTTCCATTACAGAAAAATATCCCTTTTTATAGAGTAGAAAAATTATCAGCCCTATTAAAGCAAATGCAAGGAATAATTTAAAAACATCTTTTCTTTTCATCTGCCTGCTTTGACCTTAAATTCATAATTGATAACTTTACTAACCGGCTTAATTGACCATTTCCAGGAATCTCTTTTCCAGTTGAGGCTTGTCTTCTAAACAAAGTGATCTGACATTTCCCTTTTTTACAAAAAATCTGATGTTGGTTTCAACCTCTTCACCTGATAAACCGCAACCGAACAAATAAGTTATTTTACCCGGGTCATACAACCATTCTTTGGGAAAAGTATTGTCAATTAGTTTTAAATATTTCCGTGCAACCAAAGTGGCAGTCCAATTTTGAACAACAAAATCATAAATTTCCTTTGCTGATTGATTGCGAAAACCAGTATCCACAATTAATTTCTCAATAGTGTCCTCAATGTTTTCAGGTGCAACGAACATTGAGGGAGGCAAAATATTTTTCGGATAATCCTCATGAATGGATGCGGCATAATAGCTTCCAACAACTACAGGCTTATATTGAAAAGCACATTCAGTTGCAAAACCTGATAAAGGAGTATCCGAATAATATTCATCAAGTGCAAAATCAGCTTCTGTTATGATCTTGTGAACCTCTTCGTTTGAAATGCCTGATATTTCAACATAATCTATCGGGTATTTTTCCTTTAGCCTGTTGATGATATCTCTGAATTTATCACTGCCCTTGGGACCTGCTTTTGACGGGACGTGAATTATTTTTATCGATTTATTGGTTGAATTTTCTTTAGCCGGCCTGATCTTTTCAATTTCTTTAAAAGGGAATCCAATATCTAAAAATGAAACAAAAGATTTCTCATGAAAGTGTGCCTGTGGCGGATGATTTATCATAACATCGGCATATTTTTCAATAATTCTGATTACACGTTTTTGAACTTTTGTCAGCCTTCTGTATAAACCAGGTTTTTTACTTCCTTTATAAACATAACCATTCAAATAAATTGGCCTTGAATCTGAACCCAGGAAGACATAGATTATTTTTTTTTTGAATAATTTTAAGAGTGGCAGATCCAGAAAATAAAAGAATGTTGAGTTGCTGCCGAAAATAAAAACATCGTACTTAAAAATTGCAATGAAAAAAGCGATGACACTAAAAATGTTTTGCAATGAAATCAGCCAGATAAAACGGATAATGAAATTTCCGCTGAATTTAGATCCTATGTTGTTTCCAATAAAATTTAAAAATGAAACCCATTTGGGATTTTTCCCGGCATAATAGTTGAATCTGTTGCCTCCAAGATTCAGGAAAGCCGACTCAATACCAATTTCATCAAAACCCGCTTTCAGGCTGCTGAAATAACCTGCAATTTCACGCAATCCAATAAATACTTTTACTTTATTCTGGTTCATTTATTCCTGGTTGCAATGATTTCATAAACCCCTTCTTCACCAAAATATTCAGGTTGATAAAATGACAAATTTTTTGACCCTAAAATCGCAGAAAATGTTCCTTCTCCTCCATAAAAATCAATGTAAAATCCTGCTTCTTCCAACTCCTGAACGATCGCTGATCCTTGCGTAATCAATTGCTTTGAGTCGTCATATTCTTTTCCTGTAAGATAATTGATGGTATTCCTGATTGCATCAATTGCCATTTGTTGATGGTCCAAAACAGAAGTGTCAATTTGCCCAATCAGGTTGTGCAGATACCAGCCTAGACCATTTGAGCAAAGATAAAGCATTCCTCCCAATTTTAATATTCTCGCAAATTCTTTGATTGTTTTTTTATAATCCGTAAGATAAATTACGCTATAGCAAAAGACCGCATTAAAAAAGTTATCCTGAAATCCGGTTGATCCTATCTCTTCAACCTTTGCTGAAACATTGCCAATATTCAATTCCGATGCAATAAATTTCAGGTCATCAATTTTTTGTTTGTCTGAATCAATCGAAAAAACGCATGTGTTCTTCTCTGATAATGCCAGTGACCATTGTCCAAAACCACAGCCGGCATCAAGGATGTTTTCAAAATTTGTGAAATCAATATTTTCAATCCTGTTTCTATAAATGTCAAAATCTGTCTGCCAAATGCGCTTATGAAATTCCTTCACAAATCCTGAATATTGTGAATTAATCTTTGCATTAATTTCAGTCAGATGTTCTATATTGATCATTTTGGATATAGTGAGATTTGTGCGAAGTGCTTTAATGATTAATCTGGTATTAAACTTGTAATTTTTACAGATTTTATAAGGTTGTATTTTCAGTATTTAAATTTTGGCAAAGAAAATATTTTAAACATTCGGTCTTTGCATTTTTGTAATCAAATTTCAGCCTGTTTCTGTGCATGACTTCTCCGACTTTTAACCCCGCGCCCATTAATTCTAAAACAGGTTCGATCCCTAGATAGCTAAATGTTTCAGCCATTTTAAAATTGCCGGTATTTTCTTTTGGATAACATAAAATGCCCTGCCTGTTTAAAGCCAGGGTGTCTATGTTTCCTGAAAAATTTATGATCAAAGCTCCGGGTAAAAACTTTTTAATATCATCAGTTTTTATGATACCGGTGTCTGATATGATAGTGTCCGGGTTGGTGTATTCAGCAATAATGACAGCATCAATTTTTTCATAATTTTGAATATTATTACTCAATTCCCAGGCACTTCCTTTGATCACTATTGCTCCGCATTTTTTAAGGATGTACTCAAAATTATCCGCAAACTTATCGTTACCGACAAGAAGAAATTTGTTATTGTAAACTTCAAAATTATTTTCAAACAACATTTTCAGTATAAGCATTTGGACATTCTTAAACACGGGCAGTCGTTCATGCGACTCATTTACGCCCATTGCCAGTATTTCTCTTCGTTCACATTCTTGCAAGTCTAAATCAGCATTTCTGAATTCCCATGATTCATACATAAGTGGTATTACCGCAGTTTTCTTTAGATGTTGAATAAAACCCTTATTAATCGGGCGTAATGCTGCAATGTTGGTGACAATATCAGCCTGATTAATTAAAGCAGGCGTCAACTTTGTTGTAAAGTTTATTTTATTTTCAACATTAAATTGTTTTGCAAATGATCTGACAAAAGTGATGGATTCATTAGCCGAAGCGTAATCATTATCCTTTGCATAAGCTATTACATGAGCGCCAGCCATTGCTGCCATTATAGGTGTCACCCAATAATCTCCTGTCGCTGCTTCAGTAAGAACACAGATATTGTTCAGGTCAAGCGAGGTCATGTCAATAAATTCATTGATCAGCCTTGAATGCCTGTGGTAATTATTGTCCATAAATTTGCAGCTTGATTAATTATTTAATAACTGATTTTTTTAAATGCTCTTCATCCATTGTGCGGTTGAAAGAATTCCTTCTTCCAGGTCCACTTTGGCTTTAAATCCCAGTATTTCGTTTGCCTTGTCCACGCTGGGGATACGAATGGCAATGTCAGCAGACAACGGTGGCACATGCACGATCTTTGATTCCGATTTCAACACCCTGCAAACAGTTTGTGCCAACCCGAGTATGGTGATCACTGCACGCGCATTGCCTATATTGAAACTCTGTCCCGTAGCCTTTGGGTCTTCTATGCATCTTATAAGGCAATCTACAAAGTCATCCACATAGCACCAGGCACGTATTTGATTGCCATCTCCGTCAATTTTTAATGTCTCATTATTCAATGCCTGTTTGATAAAGATCTGCATTGCGCTCTCACCTGTCTGACCTGGACCATAAACATTGAATGGCCTTACTGTAACAACTGGCAATTTGTATTGCCTGTAATATGCATGAGCAAGATGTTCACCGGCAAGTTTAGAAACTGCATAGGTCCATCGTGCCTCTCCTGCAGAGCCTGCAACTGTTGAATCATCTTCTGATGAATGAAAAGCCATTGAACCAAAAACCTCGGAGGTGGAAAAATCAATGAACCTGTCCCTGATATTATTGATGTGTGCAGCTTCAAGCGCATTTGCTGTGCCTGTCATGTTTACCTGCATGGTGTGAACAGGATTGAGAATTACAGTGTCAATGCCCGCAATTCCGGCTGCATGAATAACCACATCGGCGCCCTTCATGGATTTTGTCAAAAGTTCAAGGTCGAGAACATCGCCCTTGATAATTTTTAAATTCGGATGGTTTGCAAATTTACTCCCTGACAAAGTATCACGATGAAAATTATCGTAGGCAATAATGATGTTGGTCTCAATGTAATGTTTTATCAGCGTGTTTGCAATAAAACCAGCTCCTCCTGTTATAAAAATTGTTTTGTTTTCTAACATTTTACCTGAAATTATTAATTACCCTTGCAATGAATGATACCTGTTCTTTTTTCAATTGTCCGTACAAAGGTACAGCTAATCCACAAGTGTAAGCATGGTAAGCATTCGGAAATTTGTTCAAAATATCGTGATGATATTTTTCACGATAGTATTGCATAGCCGGAATACATTGTGCTCCATAGTTGGTCATAATTCCATTTTCTTTCAGATGCATGGCCAACTCATTTCTTTTGGTTACGGTCTCTAATAACAAATGAAAAGTTTGCCAGCTATGCTTTGTATTTGCAGGGAACAGAGGCAAACCCACCAATGGATTTTTTATTTCATTCAGATAAACTTCTGCAAGGTGAGTTTTGTGTTCAAGAATTTCAGGCAACCTCTTGAATTGACTTCTAACAAGTGCGGCCTGAAAATCTGTCAATCTGTAATTGAAGCCTGCAGCAATAAAATTCATAGGTGCTGATTCCGGTTCCACTCCATGATTTCGCATTGTTTTTATTCTTTTATCCAGAACCGGATCAGCAGTGATCATAATTCCTCCCTCACCGGATGTTATTGCTTTTCGCGGATGCAAAGAAAAACAACCATAATCGCCAAAAGTTCCTGCAGTTTTATTACCAATAGTAGCGCCAAGTGCACATGCAGCATCCTCAATGATCTTTATACTGAATTCCTCTTTGATCTTCATTATTTCCGGCATGTTGGCACAAAGACCAAACTCGTGAACCGGAATAATGGCCTTGGTTTTATCAGTAATGAATGATCTGATTTTCGATTCATCAATGTTGAAATATCGTTGGTGAGTATCAACAAAAACACATTTTGCCCCCGTCAGCTCAACAACATTGGCAGTGGATACATGGGATAACGCAGGAATAATAACTTCATCACCTTGTCCGATACCCAAAGCTAAAAGCGCTAAATGAAGGGCGGCTGTTCCACTTGAAACTGCGCTGCAATATTCTTTTTTTAAAAATTGAGAAATGGCATTTTCAAGAAGCAAAACCTCTTCGCCCTGCACAAGCATTCCTGTCCGCAGAACTCTCACCACTTCGGCAATATCACGTTCGCTGATATCAGGACGTGCAAGGGGAATTGTTTCGTTTGAATTATTTTTCATCTGTAAGTGCCTGTATTTTTCCTCATCCTCACTTCACCTATTTAACGATAGATTTAATGTCACTTCAGCAAAATAAACAAGAAATTCTTTTGTTTCAACGTTCGCGGCAATGACAAGTCTATATCACTATCAAAAAATAAATCGAAAGTAATTGATGCAAAAATAAATGAAAATTTTGAATTGACTTGTTTGGTGACAATCTGAAAGAACAATTACAGTTGAAGTTTGTGTCAGATATGCCTGTCGAAGGTTGATCAGGTTAAAAACCGCAATTTTTTTCAAATTCAATTTTAAAAGCATTGATTTTTCTTTCATGCGAAAGTCTTGACCTGAAAGCTCATTTTCAAACACTGTTTTTCGACTTAAATAATTGCAACATAATGCAATAAACAGGGTTTGAAGGGGTGTTTTTTAGGCATTTTGCTCATTGGTCGCCAAATTATTGTCGTAAGTACCATTTTCACCTGAAAAGCATCGAACAGATGATAGTAAGTAACGAGTTCGATTTAGTAAGTAACGAGTTAAATATAGTAAGTAACGAGTTCGGGATAGTAAGTAACGAGTTAAAGATAGTAAGTAAGAGGTTGCGTATTGCAAGTAACAGTTTAAAGATAGCAAGTAACGGGTTGCTTATCGTAAATAACAGATTGAGGAAAGCAAATAAGAGTTTGCAGAGAGCCAATAACGGTTTGAAAATTTCTGATTTAAGTCAGATAAAAAATTTACCCAAAAAGTTTTAATGTCTGAAAAAATTCATCATACTGTTGGGAGGTTCCTGAAAGCAGTAGTTATCATTTCCTGTTTGGCATAATTTGCAAAATATGATCTTTGCAAAGCAAACATAGCAGCATGATCAATAGCGGTGATGATTGTGTTGCCAGCCTTGGTATTGCTGTCCATGAATAGTTGATCATATTATTCGAACTCCATGGCAATATTGAAACAAAAGTAAATACCAGTGAAAGGAAAATGATAAAAAATAAAAATTGCACTTCTTTTGAATGGAGTTTTTTTGAAATGATAGCAAAAACGAAAATAATTCCGGTGATGATCCCTTTTTGAAAATCTGAATTGGAAATATTGAGCATTTGCACTTTGATGAGCTTGTAAATTTTATAAACTGTAATTGGTTCATTTCTGAAATCAGCAAAATCTTTAAAATATCCTTTGTGTGCCATGTAAAGTTTCCAGCACCATGTGAGCAAAAAAAGCAATGAAAATGCGATGAAGATGATCACCGGCTTAGCGTTTTTATAACTGGTAAATGTGAAGAATAAAATTAAAAAGCCAATAATTATAGAATAGATAAACCCCTCCTGCTTGGTTAAAGTTAATCCAACGGCAAAGAAAAACGACAAGAATAAATGATTGTTTTGTTTTGTGGTTGTATAAAGAAGAGCTTGAAATGCTGAAATGGTAAGGAACACCATGAGCAACTGATCGCCTGTGGGTACGCAGTTTATTCCAGGGTAAAAATAAAATAAAATGAAGATCAAAACTGCAATGAGCGCAATGGTTTTTTCTTTCGAAAGTATTACCACTGCAGCATAAATTTGATTCAACAAACAGACGAAGAAAATGCTTACGCCCCACATTGCAATCTCATCAGTCATTCCATTCATCAAGGCATAGTTTGCAGCAACCGAAAGCGGCAGAAGAATTGGGTACTCATTCTTGTGTACATCTGAGAAAATGAAAGATTGTTCATGAAAAATGATCTTCGATTTGAGCATCCAGAATGAAGTGGCATCACCCATGTCTATCACAGGGCGGACAAGGTTGATGGCAACAATAAAAAATAATAACAATAAAACAGAAGTTAAATGAACCTTATAGAGTCTGGAATTTCCGGCATTTTCAACCTTTGGAGTCTGTTCAAATACGAAAATGTTTTTCAGATTAAAACGATTTGCAGCGATAAGAATAAGCAGTGTACTGCAGCATGTGATGACCACAAGAAACTGCGTAAACAGGCAACCCGAAATAATTTCTATTCCTAAAATTATTGTGTTGATTAAAAAGCCGGACATGTAAGCGCAAGTCAATAAATGCAACAAGCCGGTAGCTTTGAATTTTAATAGTTTTAAAAATAATGCACCAATCAGAACATAAAATAATGAAAGCAGAAGGAATGATAAAATCCTTGCATAGAGAGGAGGAATTGCCTGCAGGGTTTTATTTGTTGAAAATCCGCTATGGCCGGCATCAATTAAATGTTGTCCTGTTTTTAATAATAAAAATGGAAAGCTTTTGTAAAGGCTATCAGTAAAATCAATCAGGTATGATCCTGGTTGGCTTATGTTACTTGTGGAATCATAACTTTTGACTTTAACAGGATAAAGCAAATAACGCATGTCCACAAAAGCTTCTTTATTTTTTTTGAAATTAAAATACACTGTCGAGCCTTCAGGTATTGAGCTGCTGATTTCGTCAGGATCAAGCCTGGTTTCGCTGATCCTTATTTTCGAATAATTGCAATCGTTATTGAAAAAAACAGTGGTATGCCAATAAAAAAGATCAGCAATCAAAGGAATTTTTGTGCACGAAAATATTCCGGTGGCAAGGAGTAGAAAAAGTATGAGTTTGATAATAGATATTCTTTTCATCAGATCTACATCAAACAGTTAATTAATCTTTGTGCAATCTTTCATTATCCTGAATATCCATCCACATGGCAAATAATAGAAACTGAATTCCTGAAATAAACAGAAAAACAAAAGCCAGCACTGGCAAATAACCTATCTGATTTTCCGAAAAAATAGCATTTAAAATCTTAATAAGATAAGGAATGCTGATAATGGTTAAGATAAGACCAAGGTTGTACAAAAGAAATAAAGGGTGGAAATCGCGGAACAGATATTTTATCCATAACCGTTTAAAAAATGATTTGAAAAGTAACCATGCAATACGTGGAATAACTTTCCAAATCTTCATTTTGGATTTTTCACCTACATCATAAACAGGCTTCACTTCAACTTCCTTGATGGTGCAAAATGAAACATTGAGTTTCACCAGCAGATCATTTGGCATGCCATAATTGTGATAGATTTTATAAAGTCGTATTGCGTTCAAAGCTTTACTTGAAATTGCTGTGAACCCACATTGCGTATCGGAAACATGCCAATATCCCGAAGCAATTTTTGTAAGTATTGAAAGAATTGAATTGCCAAAGTAACGTATCTTTGGAATAACAAATAAAGCGCTTCTGTGAATTAAACGGTTCCCTTTTACAAAATCAATGTTCTCCTCAATGATAGGTTTGCAAATTGATTCAAGTTCATCGGGGTCCATTTGTCCGTCGCCTGCCATCACAGCCGTACAAAAGATATCGTGATCTTTGCACCATTTATATCCTCTGGCAATTGATGCACCAACTCCTGAGTTTTTCTTATGATTGATGAGGATTATTCTTTCCTTTTCCGGGTTTGCATTCATCACTTCCGAAGGAACAAAATAATTCAACTCGAGTTTCATTTGTTTCATGAATGCCCTGTTGGCGCGCTCAAACCTGCCTGTAAATTTTTTACCGGTGATGGTTTGTATTTCTATCCCTTCATTGAGTTTACTCTTCAGGAATGAACGGATAATTTCTTCAGTCCTGTCTTTTGAACAATCATTTACCACAACGATCCTGTCAACAAAATCCGGGACAGTTTCAATAACTTCCCTGATCTGGTCTTCTTCATTGAAGGCAGGTATTACAACAGCTATGGTTTTATTGTTCAGCATCAGATTTTCCCGGTTCTTTATTTTTTAAAAACAACAATGGCGATAAAGCAATGGTCAAATATACTATAAATTCGGAAACCTGGATGTACCTTTCCTGGAACCATCCAAAAAATGTCAGCGAAAGAATTGCCAGAAAATGAATGTTGACTATGCAAAACAGAAGGAATGCATTTTTATTTTTAAAGCGGCTTTTGATCAATTGCCATAATGAGATGAAATAAATTGCAATGAAAAGCAGTAACCAGACAAAATTATTGAACAAAAATGAATGGACTTTGTAATAGACATTGAATGTTTTCAGCCACAGGCTGTGCGATGATGCCGGCTCAAAATCTGCAATAACTTCTGCATATTTGTTGGGCTCAGTATAGAATTCCTTAAGTGTAAGTATTCTTAAAGCTGTGTCCACGGGCAATGTCCAGTCGCTTCGTTTATACGCTGTATCGTGTATGATATCCGAAACATAAAACTGCCTGTAAGCATCCAAAAGAATGGTATAATAAAACTGGGGTCTGTCTTTCGAAATATACGTCGAAAATTCAGCAAAAAGTGCTGCTTTGCTTTTGATGCTTTCCTGTGTGCTTGTCTTAATAGTTGCCCCCGGTTTATCTCCATACATGATATTGATCACTGAGTTCAAACGTCCCGGGTTTCCTGGAAAAAATCTGTTTTCTGTTGAGTAATTAAACGCCGACCAGCCTATATTGAGTATAACAATCGGAAGAAATAAAAGCAGATAATGTTTCAGCGTAAATTTATTTGTCAATAGAAAGATCAGGACAAACAACAACAAGAAATAAATGTAGAGCCCGTTTGATCTGAACAACGGTGGAAAGATCAAAAAAACCGAGAAAATTATCCAATAGATCTTTCTGTGTGAATTTAAAATCAGGATCATCAATCCTGCCAATATTATCAATGAATTTCTGTAAAGCGATTCTGTCAGGAATGAAAAATCAAACCGCAGGCTGTAGGAATCCATCATGTAAATCGAAAGCGCAATAGCAACAGGTATTGCTGATTTTTTATAGTACTTCGAAACTACGGAAATGAAGAAAATACAAACCGAAAACGAAAGTAAATTCTGGATAAGCAGGATGTAAAATGTCCTGGTAAAAATAACTTCCATTGCATAAAGGAAAATAATGAACCCCGGAGGCAAAAGTCCAAATCCTTTGAATGAGCCATTCATCATTTCCCTGACCACCGAATAATAATCAAAAGTGTCGGGTGAGACGATGGGTATGGGCATCCAGATAAAAAACGGTAATCGCGAAAAAGCAAATGCAAGGCACAGTATCAGGCAGGCAATATAAAAATGCTTCCTGTGTTTTAAATAAGAAATTATTGGATTTGGCATTTGCTCTGCAATAGTAATAATGATGCAAAATTAAACATAAATTCAGTCATGGTTTTCATTAATGAAAGAAATGCTATCTCACACAAAAAACAAATGCAGTTTCTCCAAATTAGAATCAAGAGGAAAATGGAGGAAAAACAAAAAAGGGTAGAATTTATTTTCTACCCTTTTGTTTGATTTATTTGGATACTATTGGTTTCAGAACCACTTTTACGTAATGATCTTTCAAAATATATTTTGCAAAACATTCCTGCAGATCTTTTGCTGTGATTGCATTTACTTTGGTACTGTAATCAGTTATCAAACCAACATCGTCTTTATCAAAATAAAATGCTTCAAGTTTATCAAGCCAGAATTTATTTGTTTTGATATCAACTTCTCTTTCGCGGATAAGTGTCTCTTTTGCTTTGGTAATATCAACATCTGTTGGACCTTTGTCGCGTATTGATTTCTCAACTTTGAAAACAGCTTTTACAAGTTTATCAACATTCTTCGGAGCACATCCGAACAATATCATCAAATTGTATTCAGCTTCCGGAAACTGTTCAGTGGTAAGTTGTACCTGTGGCGAATAAACGCCGCTCATCTTTTCACGGATCACTTCAATTAACTTGATGCTTATTATTTCCTTGATCATTCTCAGACAAAGCCTGTTCTTATCAGTCCAGTCAATTTTTTCGTTATTGATAATTCCGACCATGCTCTTATCTTCTGTACCTTTATTGATCAAAACATTGGTAACTCCTGCAGGGAATTTAGGATTTTTATCAAGCCATGCTTCTTCTTTTCCTGTGCCCGGCAAGCTGCCTAAGTATTTTTCAAGGGTCGGGGTCAATGAGTCAATGTTGACATTGCCGACGATGAAGAATTTTAAATTATGTGCATTGGCAAACCTTTCTGAGTAAATTTTAAAAGCTTTGTCAAGGCTAACCTGGTTCAATTGTTTTTCTTTTGGAATAACAACTACACGCGGGCTGTTACTTGATGCGGTTTTTAATAAAGTATCATAAAATGCATAAACAGGATTTGAGCCTAAAAACTTCAACTGTGTTTTCATCTTTCCCATGAAGGCATTGAATTCTGCAGTGTCTTTACGTGGTGAACTGGTGTACAGATATCCGAGTTGTAAAAGTGTTTCGAAATCTTTCGGTGTGCATTTGCCTTCGAGTCCCTGTTTCAGGTCATCAATGTAAGGGCTCATTTCAATTTCTTTTCCTTTCAGTTTCTTTTCAAGTTCTGAATTGTCAAAATCACCAATGCCGCTCTGATCAATAATTCTGCTGGCGAATTCTGCCGAAATATAATCCTGGTCCGGGTACAGTGATGTTCCTCCTGTGCTGTATGCATTCACAAGTATTTCATCGTTTTTGAAATCGGTCTTTTTAATGATGGCTTTTACTCCGTTTCCAAAAGTAAGTTCTGTAAATCCCAAATCTTTATTTTCAGTCTTGGTGGTTACTTTCGAGCCTTTCAGTTCTGTTGTAACAAGAGGCTGTGTCTTGAAATTGTCAACATAAGCTGTGAGCACAGTAGTTTTGGATTTTGCGATCACATCGAGAATTTGTTTTTCTGTAGGAACTGTTATTCCTTCTTTCTCGGGTGCAGTGACAACTACAAGCATATTATTATCGCTGATCCATTTTGCGGCAAGAGCATTCACTTCTTCCAGTGTGATGGTAGGCAGAAGTTTTTTCGCCATTTTATATTCATTCTGTGCGCCGGGAATAGGGTCTTTGCTTAAAAAGTTACTTACATATTCCCTGATGAGCCTGCCTGATTCTGTCTTATCCGATTCTTTCGAAGCTTTTTCATAATCGCTCAGAAGCTGATCTTTTATACGCTCCATTTCTGTTGCTGTAAATCCAAATTGTTTTACGCGTTGATTTTCGTCAAGTAAAGTCGTGAGTGATTTTTCAGCCTGGTTGTCTTTTGCAATTGCAACCAGTTCAAAAGCGTCTTTGGTGCGGGCAAGAAAACTGCCATAGTCAGTTTGAGCCATGATAAAAGGTGCATCTGATTTAAGTGTGATCTCACTCAAACGTGCGTTGAGCATTTCTGTGTAAAGATTTGCTGTAAGATAATTTTTATAATCGGCTACTGTGTATTCCACTTTTGAATTGTGCTTGTAAAACAACATCACCTGTGTGTTTGTTGCTTCCTTGTCGGTAACAATGCTGATCAGCGGATCTTTGTTGTCCGGAATATCCGAAACAATGCGGGGACGCGGGTTTGCCGGATTCTTGATACTTCCGAAATGTTTCTTCACCCATGCTTCCATTGCTTTTACATCTATGTCGCCGACAATAGCCACAGCCTGCAGATTCGGACGATACCAGTCTTTATAAAAACTCCTGATGGTATCATGTGGGAAAGTTTTAATAATGTTGATGTCGCCTATCGGAATACGGTCTGCATAAAGCGAATTTTTAAAAATTACAGGGAAATATTTTTTACGCATGCGGTCATCTGCGCCAAGTCCTAGTCTCCATTCTTCAGTAATAACGCCTCTTTCAGCTTCTATTTCTTTATCGTCGAATGTAACGTTGTGCGACCAGTCTTCAATTACCTGGAGACCTTTTTTAAGAGTCACGCTATCATCAGTAGGAACCTGAAGCATGTAAACAGTTTCATCAAAACTGGTGTAAGCGTTGATGTCTGCGCCAAATTTTACACCGGTCTTCTGCAAAAAATTCACAAGTTCATTATGAGGAAAATTGGTCGTTCCGTTGAAGCACATGTGTTCAGTAAAATGTGCAAGTCCCAACTGACTTTTATTCTCCATCATTGATCCTGCATTCACAGCCAGACGTAACTCCACGCGTTTTTCGGGTTTCACGTTTTTGCGGATATAATATGTAAGACCATTGTCGAGCTTACCGACTATTACATTCGGATCCACGGGTAGTGTATCCTTCAGATTGCTTATTCCCTTTTGCCCGAAAGAGAAGCTTGCAAAGCACATCAATGCGATTATGCCTGGTAAAAATACTTTAAACATTTTCATTTTTCTGTTTTTTATTGTTTGGATATTGCTTGAATATTAGGGCGCAAATATAATAGGATTCTTTCGACTTTTAATTGAAATTTGAGAAATTATATGAAATGCCTGTTTCGCTCTGTGAAAAGATTCATTGCAGATGTGAAATTTGTATTTGCACTTAACAGGAATTATTTTTCACTATTCTTTGTGTTTTCGTACTTCGTAGTGTCCATCATTTGGGCCAAATGAAAAAAATGTGAAAGACGTTATTTAATTTTGCAAGATAAAAAATGCATGGCAAATTACAAAACCCGTAACGATATTTGGTGCACAAATAGCCCGTTTCGTAGTTTGGGACTGTTGCTCTGTAAAAAAACTATTATCGGGGCGTTCCACCAAAAGTGGAACAACACCATGTTTGTAAGCTTGCTTTCGTTTCTTGCAGCAATAGAGTTTGCCATGCATAATTATTTACAAAATTAAAAAAATATGAGTAAGAATGCAAAACAAAAAACAGATTTAAAGCTAGCAGTTATCCATCCCAATTCTGCTGCCATTGATGTTGGGAGTATGTTAATGATGGTATCCTATTCAGATAAAGAAGGGAACCAATGTTTATTGGAGTCAGATGGTTTTACAGACAATCTGCACAAAATAGCACAAACTCTAACAGCAGCGGGGGTCGTTCGTGTTGCAATGGAAGCAACAGGTGTTTATTGGATGGCACTTTATGAAATTCTCGAATCTTATGGGCTCGAGGTAACCTTGGTAAATCCGAAGCACTTTAAAAATGTAGATGCACAAAAAACAGATGTAAAAGATTGCCAATGGTTGCATCAATTACATGCTCATGGACTGCTAAGAGCATCTCACATTGCACCTGAGTTATCGCGCGAACTAAGGAGTTATCTCCATGAAAGGAATATCCTTCAAAATCAAAAAAGTGATGTCCTCAATCGTATTCACAGAATCCTTACAAAAATGAATATTAAAGTTCAGCATCTAATCAGTGATATTGAAGGTGTGTCAGGAATGCGTTTATTAAACGGAATATCCAATGGAATAACTAATCCCGAAAAATTGCTATCGCTCATTAATGTAAAAAGATTAAAAGCTGATAAAGAAGATTTGCTTAAATCTTTAAAAGGGGATTACAAAAAGCAGTACATATCCATATTACAGAATCTGCTAAAACAATTTATTTTTTTTAAAGATCAAATGAGAAGCTATGAGTTATTAATCGAAGAAGTATTGAAGCACATGTTACCTTGGGATGAACATGGCAACAAACCAGAAATTAAAGCCAAATCAACCTACGTTAGGAAAAATGAATACTCAATTAACTTAGCTCAATATCTAAATCACATTGCGGGAGTTGATTTAACCAGGATTACTGGTCTTGATGAAAAAACCATTATTGAAGTTATTGCTGTAACAGGCAATGATATGACTAAATGGCCGTCAGCAGATCATTTTACGAGTTGGTTAAATTTAAGTGCACGGCCTAAAATAACCGGAGGGAAAATTATTGGTTTTTCAAAAAGATTTACCAACAATCCCGCAACACAAGCCTTTCGAATGGCAGCGCAAACACTATGGCATAATAAAGGTCCTTTAGGGCAAACATATCGAAGATTGGCAGCTAAAAAAGGTTCAGCCAAAGCAATCAAAGCAGTAGCAAGAAGACTTGCAGTAATATTCTATAATATGGTGAAGAACAAAACGGAGTTTGATCCATCAAAACTAATCTTTGATACAGAGAAACAAAAAGCGAAAAAAATTAAATATCTGCAAGCTGAAGCAGCAAAATATGGGCTCATTTTACAAAAAGAGGCAAGCTGATATACAGACGGTAG
>CAISZK010000195.1 GCA_903889915.1 uncultured Bacteroidota bacterium | reverse complement strand
TTTCAGGACAATTTAAAACTGGTCATGAATCATTCGCTATCCTACGTTCAATAATTGATACTTGCATTAAAAATGATGCGGATGTTTTTGAGGTTTTAAAACTCATATCTCAATTGCCAATCCTAGCGACTGAGTAATTACCAATAATTGAAGCGGTAAAAATAAATGAAATTTTTAAAACAAAGGCACCTTTCTCAAATTTAAAAATCAGATGGAGGATAAGAAATGTCAGTAAAAAGATCGTTGGCAGCAATGCCGGATAGATTTTCAGGCTTTCAAGAAAATTACCCCGCAATATTTCTATGAAGGCTCTTTGCATTCCGCAACCGGGACATTCAAACCCCAGGTACTTCTTATAGAAACAAGGCAGAGTGTGTTGTTCAAGCCAGTCAGCAATTGAAAAAATCATAAAAAACTTATCAGGTAAATTTATCTTGAAGAATTTTCACTTATTATTACTCAAATAAGCATCAACCCGCTGTTTAATGTTTTCGCGTATGTTCATCCAGAAAAGGCTGTAATCAAGAATATGGTAGTTGCTTACGCATTGAAATCCTTTTTCATTTTTTTTATGTACCCAAAGAAGCCCGGAAGGTGCAACTTTTGCATCTGCTATGCCTTTTTCAATTCCTTTAAATCCGAAAGGTATTGAGCCCATATTCAATGAAACCGGTGCAGCAACGGTATCAGATTTCCATGTAAGCGGATTCACACATTCAAGATCAATTCCATAATTATGCCCTGCACTCATCCCCCATTTCCGCGAGTTCCAGCAAATCACACAACCCGTTTGAGTACGTGAATTACAACCTGGAATATTTACGAAAGCATACTTTTTTACAGCGCCTCCAATGATATAAGCAGCTACCAGTTTTTTCCGAAGTGCACTATCATTATCAAAATAATCATGCAGCAACCGCTCCGCATGCCATGTTCCCTGACTATGCGATGCAATGATAACAGGCCGGCCATTATTATAATGCTTCATGTAATAATCGAATGCCACTTTCACATCCTTATAGGCAAAATCGAGAGCTTTTTTACCCTTTCCACCTAATACAAAAAATGACTTGAGAACCGCCTGCCTGTAACGTGGAGCATAGATTTTACAACTTCCATTGAAAACAGTTGCCTGAGACAGTATTGTTGTCCTGTCAATTTTTTTGTTCAATCTTTCATTGTTTACATCAGCGTTCCATGTCTTGCCTGACCAATAAATAGTAGGGTAAATAAAAAATACATCAACTTTTGCCGTGGACTGTTCATCCTTTAATCCGGAACCATAAGGTACTGCATCAGCGCTATCTTTTTTTGTTGGCAAAGCAGCCCAATATAATTCCTGTGAATAATCCGGAGCTGAAGTAACTTTGCTTCTTTCAAAACTCCTGTAGGGACGTAAGCACGACACGAATGAAAAGCAACTGCAAAAAACCAAAAGATAAATTAGTGATTTAAATCTGAGATTGTAGGTTTCCACTTCTTCAAAAGATTAATGAGGTCATTTTATGCAAAGGTAAAAAGAATAAGAAATCAAAGATTTAAAACAAGTAGAATTCTCAAACTATTACTTCCGTAAAATCAAAAATCACTCAGCATTCAATTTTAAAACTTCAAAAGCCGAACATTTAATTATATTTGCATGAGCTACGCATGAAACGATTATTCAACAAAATCCATATAACCCCAAAAACAAAAAAAAGTCTTTTCGACTGGTTTAAAGCCATTGGAATCGCGCTGCTGTTGGTACTTTTCATCGAAGGATTTCTTTTCGACACTTACAACATTCCAACTACATCCATGGAGAAAACGCTTATTGAAGGCGATCATATCATTGTGAGTAAACTTAACTATGGCGCAAGAGATCCGATGACTCCTCTTTCCATGCCATTCTTCAGCAAAATATACTCGGATATCATAAAGCTTCCATATTACCGTTTTCCGGGCTATTCGCATGTTAAAACAAATGATGTGATAGTTTTTAACTACCCGATTGAAGACAATAAACCCGTTGATAAAAGAACTCCATTTGTCAAGCGATGCGTAGCCATTCCGGGAGATACTTTGAGAATAAGGAATGGAAAAGTATTTGTCAATAATAAAGTAATTGCAGAACCTGCCAATGCAGAATTCAACTTCCTTGTGAGGACAGACAGCACTGTGATTGATCAGACAGAACTTGACAAATTAGGAATTACGGAAGGAGGACCTGTAATGGATCTGTCCACATACAACCTTACCATGACAAGGAAAAATGCAGGTATTGTCAACAAATTGCCACATGTTTTAAAGACAGAGATCTTGTGTGAAGACAGCGGCCTCTATGCTGAAAATCTTTTTCCTTCGTCAACGTACTATTCATGGAACACTGACAACTATGGCCCGATAGTGATTCCCGCAAAAGGTGCAACAATAAAACTTAACAAGATCACACTTCCTTTGTACTACCGTATTATCAGCGTTTACGAAAACAACAAACTTGAGATAAAAAATGACAGCATTTGCACCATCAACGGGGTTGCTGCAAAAACCTATACTTTTAAAATGAATTATTACTTCACACTTGGTGATAATCGTCATAACTCAGCCGACTCAAGGTTCTGGGGTTTTGTTCCCGAAGACCATATTATCGGAAAAGCAGTGATGATACTTTTCTCCATTGATAAAAACAACAGTTTTTTCAACAGGATCAGATGGAACAGATGCTTTAAAATGATTGAATAATTGAATGAATAAAACCGGGTACTTTCAAGAATAACCTATGACTATTGACTATTGACTTCTGACTTCTGACTATTGACTATTGACTATTGACCAATGACCCCATTACTTTCCACAGCATATCTGCCACCTCTTGAGTATTTTTTTTACCTGAACAAAAGTACGGAGGTTTCAATTGATCTTTATGAAAATTACATTAAACAGACATACAGAAACCGTTGCTACATCATGGCTGCAAATGGCAGATTAAGTTTGAGCATCCCGATCATTAAAACTTTTGGCAATCACACAAAGGTAAAGGATGTCAAAATTGACTATAGTCAGCCATGGCAACGTCTGCACTGGCGTTCTATAGAATCAGCTTACAACTCCTCCCCTTTCTTCCTTTATTTCAGAGATGCAATTGAGCCATTCTATGAGAGAAAATTCAATTTTCTGTTTGATCTGAACAATGAAATGCTCCAGGTATTACTTAGACATTGTGGCATTGCTACAGAGATAAAATTTGCTGAAAGCTATATTGAAAAAAAGGAGGAGTTAACTGATCTCAGAAATACTATTACACCAAAACGAAAATCCAAATCATTCATTGATTTCCCCAAATACAACCAGGTATTCGGTGATAAATTTGGTTACATGCCAAACCTGAGCATTATTGATCTTTTGTTTAATGAGGGAAAATATTCCAAAGAATATTTATCCAATTTACGACATTGACCCGGTTTAAAACTACAGTTTACTTCTGTGCAAATCCAATTTTAATTATTTTTCTGATTCAGGAATTAGCCAGGTCTGATGACATGATATGGTTTCACAATAGAGCCGTAAAATTTTCACAATTCTATCAAAAACAGAAAAACAAAAACCCGATAAAAATTTCCGTATTTGCATAGTATTACAAGCTTTAAAGCTATACAAGGAATTCAAAATTCAAAAAAAAGCAATTTTTATAAAAATTATTTCTTTCTAAATGAATGAAATTATTTACATTTGCTAATAAAAATTATTGGGCTTTATGATAGACTTCGAAGCTGCAAAAGAATTTGTTTTAAACAAGCTAAAAAAAGAATTAAAGTCAGGATTGTGCTATCATTGTTACGGCCATACAATTGATGTTTACGAAAGTGCAATAAAGCTTGCAAAACTTGAAGGTGTGAAAGGAAAAGACCTTGTTTTGCTGAAAACCGCCGCACTGTATCACGACACAGGATTTCTTCTTGAGTATAATGAACACGAAGAAAAATCTGCGAAAGTGACAAGGGAACTACTCCCGCAATTTGGTTATTCCGAGCAAGACATTGAGGTCATCACAGCTATGATCACAGCAACCAAATTACCTCAGAAACCAACAACACTACTTGAAAAGATCTTATGTGATGCTGATCTTGATTATCTGGGCAGGGATGATTTTTTCATGATCGCAGGCAAGCTGCTTTGCGAATGGAACATCAACGGGTTTCCTACACCATTAAAAAAATGGTATCATATTCAGGTAGATTTTCTGAACAACAATAATTATTTTACATCATCAGCAAAATCGTTGAGAATTGAAAAGAAAAATGAAAACCTCACACAGATTTTAGAATTATTGTCAGAAAATTAATTTGCAAAATCCAATTTTCTTTATATTTGCTCACAAAAAAAATCAATAAATCCTATGGAAAAAGATAATGAGAAAATAGTACTTGTACCGACCGATTTCACCGAAGTCGCTGACTATGCAATTGACCATGCCGCCGGTATTGCAAAACTAATGAATGGAAAGGTTGCCCTTCTTCATGTGATCAACAAGGAAACAAAAGCCTACCTTAAGAAAGAGAAACTGACTGAGGAGTCAATCAATGAAAAATTAAAAGCTATTTCTCTGAGAATTGAAAAAAAATGCAAAGTAAAACTTGACTATATTGCTGAGGAAGGAAATATTTTCACAACCATAGGAAAGGTTACCAAAGATATCAATGCAAGCATCGTTGTCATGGGAACTCATGGCAAAATTGGTGTTCAGCATCTGGTTGGAAGTTTCGCACTTAAAGTCATTGAAAACTCTCCGGTTCCTGTGATTGTTGTTCAGGAAAAAGATTTTTCAAACGGTTATAAAAATATTGTCATGTCTGTTGACGAAACACCGGAAACAAAACAAAAATTCACATGGGCAATTCATATAGCAAAGGTTTTTGATGCTACCATCCACCTGTTCGGAATAAAACATAAAGATGAGTTCCTCTGCAATGAAGTTAAGAACAACATGTCTCAGATAAAAAATATCTTAACCAAAAGCGGTGTTAAACATACAAGCAAAATCTCTGCTGATACCCATGCAAATTATGGAAAGAGCATCGTTATTTACAGCAACTATATACAGGCCGACCTGATTATGATCGTTACTAATCCCGAACAGTTATTGCCAAGTTTTATATTGAATCCATGGGCTGAAACAGTAATTTTCAACTCAGCAAAAACTCCTGTAATGTGCGTCAATCCTGTTGATCTTGACAGCCCGTACTACAGCCTTTAGGAGTATTAAAATTTTTATTAAGCCGGTGTAATCCGGCTTTTTTTTTAATTTCATTTTTTGATAAAAAATCAAATGACCAAAGAAGAAGCAAAAGAAAAAATAGCAAAACTGACTCAGGAAATCAACAGTCATAACTACAACTATTATGTTCTTGACAAGCCCGTCATCAGTGACTACGACTTTGACATGCTCCTTGAAGAACTGATAAAACTTGAAAAAGAGTTTCCTGAATTGCTTGATAAAAACTCTCCGTCACAGCGTGTGGGTGGTGAAATAACAAAAGTATTCCGGCAGGTGAAGCATAAATACCTGATGCTTTCCCTCGGCAATACCTATTCATTTGAAGAACTGCAGGAGTTTGATGAAAGAGTAAGAAAAGCCATTGGCAATGACTTTGAATATGTCTGCGAATTGAAATACGATGGGTTATCTATAGGATTGACTTATCACAATGGAGTATTGGCAAGCGCTGTTACGCGTGGAGATGGTGAACAGGGCGATGATGTTACTGCAAATGTCAGAACTATCAAAAGCATCCCACTTACACTTCATGGTTCAGATTATCCTGAAGATTTTGAAATTCGCGGTGAGATCATTATGCCGCATAAAAGTTTTGAAAAACTCAATGCTGAAAGAGAAGACCTTGGTGAATTGCCATTTGCCAATCCACGCAATGCAGCTTCAGGCAGTTTGAAAATGCTCGACCCAAAAGAAGTTGCTAAAAGAGAACTTGATTGTTATCTTTATTACCTGTTGGGAGAAAATCTTCATTTTAATACACACTATGAATCTTTGCGAAAAGCGAAGGAATGGGGGTTTAAGATATCAGGCTATATGGTGCGCTGTTCAACGATTGCCGAAGCTTATGATTATATCAATACACTTGAACAGGAAAGGGTGAAACTGGATTACGATATTGATGGAGTTGTAATAAAAGTAAACTCTTTGCATCACCAGGAAATGCTTGGATTTACAGCAAAATCTCCACGATGGGCGATCGCTTATAAATTCAAAGCAGAACGGTTATCCACAAAATTATTGTCGGTAGTTTTCCAGGTTGGCCGCACCGGCGCTGTGACTCCTGTAGCAAATCTCGAACCTGTTCAGTTGGCAGGAACGGTTGTGAAACGTGCTACACTTCATAATGCTGATCAGATCGAGAAACTTGATCTGCATGACGGGGATTATGTGTTTGTGGAAAAAGGCGGCGAGATCATCCCAAAGATCATCAGTGTTGATGATTCGAAGAGAGAAGGGCAAAGGGCGGGGAAAATAAAATACATTACCCACTGCCCTGAATGCGGCACTGAACTGATAAGAAAAGAAGGTGAAGCTATTCATTATTGTCCGAACGAAAACGGTTGCCCGCCACAGATCAAAGGAAAGCTTGAACATTTCATCAGCCGGAAAGCAATGAATATTGATAGTCTTGGTGAAGGTAAAATAGAGTTGTTGTTTGATAAAGGCATGGTCAAATCGCCGGCAGACTTGTATGATCTGACATTTGACAAGCTCATAGGACTTGAAAAAACTTATTTTCTTGAAGAGCAGCAAAAGGAAAGGATCGTAAAATTCAGGGAGAAAACTGTTGAAAACATTCTGAAAGGAATTGAAAATTCAAGGAGCGTACCGTTTGAAAGAGTATTGTTCGCTATAGGTATAAGATATGTTGGTGAAACATTGGCCAGGAAACTTGCTTATCATTATGGCACAATTCATGCATTGATGAATGCCGGTTACGATGAATTGATCAATGTGGAAGAAGTAGGAAGCAGGATCGCTGAAAGCATTGTTACATATTTCAGCAATGAAAGAAATGTTGAATTCATTCAAAAATTGAAAGATAAAGGTATATGCTTTGAACTGGATAAAGATGCCATGACTGCAAACTCTGCGAAAGTTTCGGATAAATTGCAGGGAAAATCTTTTGTAGTGAGTGGAGTATTTACCAACTTTTCACGTGACCGGATAAAGAAGATGATTGAAGAAAACGGAGGAAAAAATGTAAGTGCAATTTCATCAAAGACTGATTTTTTGTTGGCAGGTGAAAACATGGGACCGGAAAAAAGAAAAAAGGCAACGACATTGAATGTCCCTATAATCAGCGAGGATGATTTTTTAAAATTATTGGAATGAAATTATGCAGAGAGCAATTTATGGCGCCTCAGCATGATTCCAAATAAAACCCCAACAATAATTTACAACACACCGTTTTGAAAAACGCAATATCTTTGCAATTTTATTGGCAAACATGCAATAATCTTAAAGAATTTCAGTTATTACTGAAAGTTTGAATGGAAAATTTTGACAAAATAATATTTCAGGATAAAAACAGATCTTATGGCGCTTACGACCTGAGGAAAAGGTACTTTAAGCATGTCACTATCGGACTGTCTATCTCTGTTCTCTGTTTCGTAACAATTGCAATGTATTTTTACGTCTTAAGTTTGAGAAATGCAAACTCTCAGGCCAATGATGATTACCAGCAAATGGTTGCAGATTATGAGCAATATGCCATGCTTAAGGATGTGGATAGCCTCGTTGTGCAAAGTGCTCCAAAGAAGCTTGTCAGTAAACAGGATAACCTGAACTATAAAGTTGTTGATTCACTCAAGAAAGACAAAGATACACTTCGTGTATTGAAGGTCCCTGATCAGTCAAATGATTCTTTGAATAATGGCATTGCTACTTCAGACACTTCACGTGAAGGCAGCGACAACGGGGTTGGAAACAGCACCCTATGGGTTAGAGTTGGACAGCTACCTAAACCTCCCTGCGGATTAGATGGTCTGACTAAATTTCAAATTAAGAATACAAGGTATCCTGTAGAAGCTTATGGCAATAAAATACAAGGCGAGGTTTCTGTTGAAGTTTATGTAAAAAAAGAAGGAACTATTGACAAAATTTCAATCAGTAAAAGTGTAAATCCTTATCTTGACAAAGAAGCGCTGAGAGTTACAGCCCTGTTTATAAAAACCTATCCCAAATGGATTCCGGGTAAAAGAAATGGTAAAGCCGTGAATTTCCTTACGTATATCAAGTACACATTTCAAATGTAATAAACAGATGTAAAACTTCTGAAAAGGTAGTTTTCTTTTATCAGCATTTTTCATGAAGCTTTGATAGTGGTTTTGATGTCAGGTTCTATAAATTCCTAATCTCATGTATTGAACGGCATAAATTACAGGTTTATTTTTATAAAGTAACCGTATCAGGTTTAAATTCCATAACTGCTTATGAAATTTATGCAACTTCAAATGAAGGCAAAATAGCTGCAATAGAACATTGCATCGCAGCGAATGAAGGTACAATAGCAGCGAATGAAGGAACAATAGCAGCGAATGAAGGTCCGATAGCAGCGATAGGAGTTTACGAAAATACAAACAGAATTCTTACGAAACCAATTTAGCCTGTATTTTATCAAAAGTAAATCAAAATTCTATTTCCTTACTTGAATTTTCTCTCAAGCTCTTCCAATGAAATAATAGATATCGTAGGTTTTCCCTCAATAGAGGTATGCGGAAGTTTGCATGCAAACAACTGGTCAACGAGCGATCTCATTTCCTCTTGCTGAAGTGGTTTTCCACGCTTGAGCGACATAGTTCTTGCCATTGTTTTAGCGATCATCGTATTTTTGTCCTGCCCCACTACACTCCTGCTGAGTTTGAAATTTTCGAGCAAACCTTCAATAATTTGTTTAACATTGACATCAGGATCATCAGCCGGGACGCTGTTTACAACAAAAGAACCCAGTCCAAAATCATCAATTTCAAACCCTAATATCTTAACATCTTCTGCAATCTCTTTCATCAGTTCAGCATCTGCCGGAGAGAATTCTATCACCTGCGGAAAAAGCTGTTTTTGTCGTGGACAAGACACTCTTTTTTCCAGTATTTCACTGAAATGCTCAAACAATATCCGTTCATGTGCAAGCTGCTGATGGATCAGCATGACGCCGGATCTTACGGATGTTATAATAAATGTTGAATGAAGCTGGAAATATTGCTTTTCGGACATCTGCAAAGCTTCAGAATCCATATTCGAGGGAATGATCTGCTGAACCGGTTGTTCTTTCGGTGTCATTTGCGGAAGCTCAAGTTGATTGTCGGCATGGCGAGAATATAGCTTCTCCCAGTTTTCACGGTTGTTTTTATTCTGTACAGTCAAAGGAGCTTCTAAAGTTTCCTTTTTGAGTTTGTCGAACGGATTATAATCAGGATTCAGTTTGATAGTGGGCTGCTTCACCGTTTCCCCTTTTCTCAATGGAGGAACATCGAAACTGGTTTCAATCGTAAAGTCAATGCTGGGAGTAATGCTGAATTTCCCCAGTGATTGCGTGGTTGCCGATTTCATGATGGCATACATGCTCTTATCATCCTGAAATTTGATCTCCGTTTTGGTCGGATGAATATTGATATCAATTTCTTTCGGGTCAATTTCAATAAAAATGAAATAGGCAGGGTATGCTTTTTCCGTCAGCAGTTCTGCAAAAGCTGTAGAGACTGCATGGTTCAAATAGGGATGACGGATATAACGTTTATTGACGAAGAAAAACTGGTCGCCTTTTGTTTTCTTTGCCGCCTCAGGTTTCCCGATGAATCCTGTGATGTTGCAAATACCCGATTCCAGAAGTACAGGAAGCAGTCGCTGGTTATAATTATTGCCAAAAATATTGATGACCCTTTGCTTCAATGGTGTCGGGGGAAGATGAAAAACCTCATTGTTATTATGGTGCATTTCAAAAGAAATATCAGGGAAGGCAAGGGCTACACGATGGAACTCATCAAGGATATGGCTTAATTCAACATTGTTGCTTTTCAGAAAATTTCTTCTGGCAGGAACGTTGAAAAAAAGATTTTTGATTGAAATGGATGTTCCTTCCGGGCACTGACAGGCTTCCTGCAGTTTCACTTCCGAACCTTCAACAACAACCATTGTTCCTGTTTCATCACCTATCCTTTTTGTTTTCATTTCAACCTGTGCAATGGCCGCAACAGAAGCGAGCGCCTCACCCCTGAAACCCATTGTGCGAATATTAAACAGGTCAGAGGCTTCTTTGATCTTTGACGTTGCATGCCTTTCAAAACTCAGTCTTGCATCCGTCTCCGACATTCCGCAACCATTGTCAATAACCTGGATAAGGGCTTTACCTGCATCTTTAATGATCAGCTTTATGTATGTGGCTCCGGCATCAATGGCATTTTCCAGCAGTTCTTTCACAGCCGATGAAGGGCGTTGAACCACCTCCCCTGCTGCTATCTGGTTGGCGACGTTGTCGGGCAATAATCGGATAATGTCAGTCATGCTTTGAGTACTTTCAATTTAAGAACAAAGTTTTTATTCAACGGAATTTGTTGCCAAAATTACCGAATATTTTGTGAACTTTGCAAAGTAGCGAATTATAAACTTCTGTGAACCGAAATATAGTCAATGGTCAATGGTCAATAGTCAATGGTCAATGGTCAATGGTCAATAGTCATTAGTCAATAGTTAATTGACGGGACTTTGATAAATGGCTTCTGACTAATGACTAATGACTTCTGACTAATGACTTAGTAATGCTTTACAATTATTTAAACGAATTAAAAGATTGTGCATGGTGTCCGCATGAATGTCATGCTGATCGGCTAAACGATAACAATGGTTATTGCCAAACCGGTCATACTTTTGATATTGCTTCTATTTGTAAACATTTGGGTGAAGAACCTGTGATAAGTGGTGAAAAAGGAATTTGCAATGTGTTTTTCACCCACTGCAATCTGCAATGCATCTATTGTCAGAATCATCAAATCAGTAATAATAACGCAGTACAATCTTTGAATATTAGATCAATTAAAGATATTGTTTCTGAAATTTGTACTAAGCTTGATCAGGGGATTAATCTGCTGGGGTTTGTTTCTCCTTCACATTTTATTCCTCAGACAAAAAGCATCATTTATACTTTGCACGAACAAGGCAGAAAACCTACCATTGTTTACAACACCAATTCCTATGATAAAGTTGAATCATTAAGATCACTTGAGAACCTTGTTGATGTTTATTTGCCCGACTTCAAATATGCTGATAACAGGTTAGCCATTGATTATTCTGATGCTCCGGGTTATCCTGAAGTTGCCCTTAAAGCAATTAAAGAAATGGTGCGGCAAAAAGGGACTTCCATCAGGTTGAATGATGAAGGTCAAGCCGAATCCGGAGTTATCATCAGGCATCTTGTGCTTCCCGGACATGTGGAAAACAGTTTGGATGTATTGCGACTGATCGCTGAAGAAATCTCTCCATTGGTTCATATCTCGCTCATGTCGCAATATTATCCTTCGCATGGTTCAATCCATCATCCAGTCATTGGAAGGACGCTATTAAAAGAGGAATATGAAGCCGTTATTAACGCAATGTCAAAGCTAGGGTTGGAGCGTGGATGGCTGCAGGAGTTTGATAGCAATATGCATTATCGGCCCGATTTTTTCAGAGAACAGCCTTTTTATTAAATAAAAAGTGAAATTACAATTTGAAAAAATTGATGCATGATTCAGTAAGATTTATATCACCGTGAAAATTGCAGTTGACTTGAAAAGATTTGCAGTCATATTGAAGTGATTCCTCACACATTTAAAAAGCCACCTGGAAATTCTGGTGGCTTTAAGTTTAAGAATATTACTGTTTTTACATCAATGACTTATCAGCGTGACCGTGCCATGCAATTCATAGTCGGTTTTATCAACACCCATTGCGCTCAGGATATAATAATAGGTTCCATCGCTGGACATTTTACCCCGGATGTTTTGCCATCCCACCCTTTGGACATATCCGACCATTCACAGATCTTCGTTCCCCATCGGGTTTATATCATGCAAATGAATGAAGTTATGCTTTAGTATTTAACCTGAAATAAGTCATTCACATTGCCACCATTAGGATGGAAACATTAGGAACAGTCAGAAACGAAGGGTTATCAGCAGTGATTGTAATGATGACTGTGTCTGTTCAGTTACCAGGAGGTCCACTATTCAGAATTGGAGAAAACAAGTAAAAACAATTTGGCACGCAAAGCGATGTGCTGATCTTGTCGAAGTAACGGAAAGAACTCAAAGAAAAAAAATTGGAAATAAAAGTTAAATAAAAGGATTGATAACTGTAATATGCTTTTTTTCAAAAGTAATTTTCTGCTTATGCTGCATGTCTTCTGAATAAAGAATAGAACAATTGTTTTCAAAAGCCGCAGCAACTATAAGACTATCATAAAATGAAAAATTATTTTTTATACTAATAGCAAAAGCATCACATATAGTTTTTGGAGTGATTACTCTCACTCTAGCTTTGTTCATGATAAACATCACCGAATCCAAAGCAGTTTGTTTTGTGAATTTATGTTTTTTGATAAACACATTCGTTGCATCTGCAATAACCTGTGTGCTTATTGCAGGGCTTTTGTCCATCAAATTAAATGCAATTTCAGCTTTCCTTTCATCTTCTGCAAAAAGGTATATGCAAATATTGCTGTCTAAAAAAATATTACCGTTCGTTTGCTTCATCCCTATTGAATTTAAAATTACTAAGGTCTATCCTATGGGCATTAAAAAAATTCCTCGCATTTTTCCACGAGTATTTATTTTCGTCTTTTTGCTTCTCGATAGTTTGCTTGTCTTCTATAGGGAAAGCAATCACTTCCACCTCGTGCCCTACAAAATTGGCAGGCAGAAGAAGCGATATATTGGGGCTTTCAGGTACAATTATCTTTCTAAACATGCTTTAATTTTTTTCTGCTAAATTACAAAATAAAAACAAAACTTAACTAACACTAAACAATAAAACTATGTGAACAAAAATCGCAAAACTCGTAGCACTTTTATTTTTCATTTTTCCTCCACCAGCAGGGATTTGCAATCCCTGCTATTATTATAGAGATTTACAATCCGGTCAGCGGTCCTGAAAGCATACATCAGTTAATCCCCTCTCGTCCTTCTGAAAAAGGCACATCCATAAGTTCGCAATGTGTCTCCCTGCTAATCCGTATTTATTTGATTTGATTCTTCGCTAAATTAAAAAGCCACCGGAAAATCCCGGTGGCTTTTTATTAAAGTCAAATACTGTTTTCACATCAATGACTTATCAACGTGACTGTGCCATGCAATTCATAGTCGGTTTTATCAACACCCATTGCGCTCAGGATATAATAATAGGTTCCATCGCTGGACATTTTACCTCCGGATGTTTTGCCATCCCACCCTTTGGATACATCCGACCATTCATAGATCTTAGTTCCCCATCGTGTATAAATCACACAGCTGAATGATTCGATGCTTTGATACTTCACAAGAAATTCATCATTTATACCATCACCATTAGGCGTGAAAACATTGGGGACTGTGAGAAATGAAGGATTGTCAGCGATAACCAAAAGACTTACGGTATCGGTGCAATTATCAGGCGAGCCACTGTTAACCAAAAGGATCACATGATAGTTACCTGTTGTTGTATAAGTATGAGTTGGATCCTGAAGGGTTGAAGTGCCGCCGTCACCAAAATTCCATGAATATGTGTTGGCTCCGGAACCTGTAAAAGTGAAATTCACATCAAAAGGAATGGTTCCAATGGTCGGCGTAGCAATAAAATTTGCATTGATAAGGGTGTTTGTGGAGATTGTTGAACTACCGGATACCGTACAATTGTTATGATCAGTAATGGTAACACTGTACACACCCGGGCATAACCCTGTTATAGCCGGAGTAGTATGGTTATTGCTCCATATATAATTGATGTTCCCTGTTCCACCCGAAGCAGCGGCTGACACTTGTCCATTGCAACTATTTAAGCAACCTTCATTATGAGGAGTAAGGTTCAACACAAGAGCATTTGGCTGGTAAACAATAGTTGTCAGCGTGCTGGTACACCCATTGTGGTCAGTGACAGTCACTGAATACGGACCTGCCGGGACATTTGACAAACTGGAACCATTTTGTGGCGGTGTGGTATTCCAATGGTAAATATAAGTAGGTGTGCCTCCCGTAACTGTAGTGGTAATACTTCCGTTATTCTGACCGAAACAATTAACAGAGTCAACATGATTGATTGCGGCAGCTAAAACTGTAGGTTCATAAACAGTAGCATTTAAAGTGTTGGTACAGCCATTCGCATCCGTTACGGTGACTGTGTAAGAACCTGCATGAAGGTTGTTGGCTGTTGAAGTAGTCTGTGAGGGAGTAGTATTCCAAAGGTATGTATAATTGGTTGTTCCACCTGAAGTGTTCACATTAATACTACCGTTACCAAGTCCGTTACATTGAACAGAATCAATACTTGAAACAGTACTGATCAGCAATGTGGGTTGAGTAATAGTTGCAGACGTTGTTGTCGTGCAGCTATTATGATCCGATACTGTCACAGTATAAGTACCCGCAGGCAAATTTGAAGCAGTTGCTGTTGTCTGTGAAGGGCTTGTACTCCATTGATAAATGTAACCGGGAACGCCTCCCGAAGCAGAGATTGTTGCGCTGCCATTACTCTGACCATAACAAGGCACCGGTGTTAACCCGGAAACAGTGACTGCAAGCTGAGTTGGCTGATAAACTGTTGAAGAAATAGTACTCACACAACCCATAATATCGGTGACTGTAACAGTATATGTGCCGGCGGCCAGATTTAAGGCTGTTGAATCTGTCTGTGGGGGGCTGGTGTTCCATATATATGTATACCCGGGGGTGCCTCCTGTGGTATGTACATTCATATTCCCATTCGTCTGACTAAAACACAGAACTGAATCAACTGAAGAAATAGTTGTCAAAAATGGTGGCGGCGCAGTGATCGTTACAGACGAAGTAGCGCTGCATGTATTAAAATCGCTAACAGTTACAGTATATGTTCCGGCCGGCAAGTTTGTCGCCAATGCATTTGTTTGAGGTGGACTTGTGCTCCAGTTAAAAGTAAAGGTCGGAGTACCGCCATTGGGAAACACCTGCGCAAAACCATGACCCAGGCCACAACTGTCGTTGTGACTTGTAATAGTCGGTGCAGGCATAGGATTGACTGTAATGGTAAAAGAAGATGTATTCGAACATCCGTTAGGATCTGTTGCTGTGACTGTATAAATGGTGGTTGACTGAGGATTCGCTGTTACAGTTGGACCGTTTGTTGTTGACAATCCATTGGACGGAGACCATTGATAATTATAAGACCCGCTTCCTGTAGGCGCCGCATTGCAAATCACACTGCTCCCCATACAAATTGAAGGATTTGCCGGCGTTATATGAAATGCAGGCAAGGGATTGACATTAACAGGGTGTGTCACACTTGTGGTGCATGGAACAGTACTCGTAACCGTTAGTGTTACATTATATGTCTGCGGCGTGGTATAAAGATGTGACGGGTTTTGAGACACACTTGAATTTCCATCTCCAAAATCCCAGCTCCATGAATTGATGGTTCCGTCCGTTGACACTGACTGATCAGTAAACTGCAAAGCTCCTCCCTGACAAGGATTCAACCAGGTGAATGCAGGGACATCAACAATAGGAGTTATTGGAGAGAGGTTATCCATCATGATGTATGGATTATCAACACAACCCAGGTTGTTGCTCATAAATAAAAGGTGTGACCAATTCTGAGTAGGGGTAAATGTTACATTGGTTAATACCCATTGATTCATGTGGGCTGCATCATAAACATCACCTGAACTCCACAATAATGCAGATTCATCACAGCCGGTGTTTCCTCCCATATTTCCCCATATCTGAAGCTCAATACATCCGGGGGTGATCCCGCCTACCGTAGAGTTTGTTGTTGCCAAGTCCAGAGTAAACGAATAAGTTGTTCCTGCAACCATCGGACTGCTCAAAGTTTGACTGGCGCCTTCATGCCAGTTTCCGCTGGTCTGATTACAAAAAGCAACATAACTGCTTCCGTTGGCGGGTGCTAACGTAATACCCCATTCCCCGGGTTGTGTATCAGGGGTAACTCCGGGTTGACAGATATCCCAATTAGGTGGTGTGATACCGGCTCCAACGGGGCCTTCAAAAGATGGGTTATTAACTGTAAGTGTTGTACCAGCACATTGTGAAAATGTTTTTGCTGTAAAACAACTCATTAAAAGCGCAAAAAGTAATAATTTCTTCATATTTTCTAATCCGGGTTGGTAATTAATATCAAAAAACAATAAAATTCATTCAAATTATTTTCAAATCAACAACTTATAACAAACATGTGACGCCTAACTTTTCACTTAATTAATAATGTCCGCTTAGGTAGTTATTACCGGGATTAAATAAATTCCGATCTCACTGCTACATCTTAGGGTAAATGGATAATAGGCATAAGGCAATTATCTAATTTACTTCAACCTTCAACCTTCAACCTATCTTAATAATGTAATCGTTCCATGCAAGTTGTAATCAATATTATCAATTCCTCTGGAAGTGATGATATAGTAGTAAACGCCATCGCTTGCATCTTTTCCTCCCTCTGTCTTGCCATCCCATCCTTTGGTAACATCGCTCCATTCAAAAATTTTCTTGCCCCAACGGTTGTAGATATCACAACTGAAAGACTGAATGCTTTGTGAGGAAACCATAAACTCGTCATTCTTACCATCACCATTGGGAGTAAACACATTCGGAATCACAAGGAATGAAGGAAGTTCAGCAACTATGGTGATATTGACAGTATCCGTACAATTATCAGGTGAACCACTGTTAACCGTTAATACAACATAATACGTTCCTGTACTGGAATATGTATGTTCCGGATTCTCCGAAGTTGAAGAAGTTCCGTCACCAAAATTCCAATTGTAGGTTGTTGCACCTGTTCCTGTAAAGTTAAAATTCACATCCAATGGAATAGGTCCATTTGTTGGCGATGCACTGGCGCTGGCACTTAAAAATGTAGTGGTTGAAACCGTAACATTGTTTGTTTCGCTGCAACCGTGGGCATCAGTAACTGTAACACTATAACTGCCTGCACAAAGATTGGTAATATTTTGTGTGTGCTGGGTGTTGCTCCAGGTATAAATATAGCTTCCTGTTCCACCTGTACTTGTTGCTGAAACCTGCCCATTACAACTATTCTGACATCCCTCATTTACAGGGGTTGTTGACAAAACAAGATCTGCCGGCTGATTTACGAAAGCTGTAATGGTGGTGTCACAACCATTGTGATCGGTAATAACAACCGAATAAGAACCGGACGTAAGGTTTGATGCAGTAGGTGTATTTTGAACAGGAATTGTATTCCACTGATAAGTATATCCTGGTATTCCTCCGTTTGCAGAAACAGCCACGCTCCCGTTGTTTTCGCCAAAACAATGTACAGAATCAATATTGGCAACCGCCCCAACCAATAATGTTGGCTGATAAATAACAGTATTTGCAGCAGAAGTACATCCATTATCATCGGTAACAACAACAGTATAACTTCCGGCCGGAATATTTGAAGCAATATTGCCATTCCCGCCTGATGGTGACCAACTATAAGAGTAAGGTGTAAATCCATTTACTGCATTTACAGCCGCAGCTCCATCTGACAGACCATAGCAGGTAACTGAATCAGTATTGACAATTGTTGCTGCAATATTGCTGACAAATACATGCACACTGTCAACCTGTGAAAAGCCACAGGCATCGGAGATAGTCAATAAATAGGTTGTTGAATCCGTTGGACTGACATTTATAGAAGAAGTAGTCCCAAGTCCGCTATCCCACAAATATGAAACAGGTGGGTACCCTCCCGTCGTACCAACATTCACATTTACCGGCTGCCCTGAGCAAGAGTTGTAATTTGTGTAAAGTGCGTGTATCGGTGGATAATCTTTTATTTTTACAATGATGGTATCCGTTCCTCCGCAAGTGGTATTTTGATAAACAATGTAAACCGTTTCTGTAGATTCTATAATTCCATCGCTAATCGGTGATATCATAAACGAAACAGAATCCTGTCCTGTCTGAATCACGAGACTATCGGGAACAGCAGGATAATCCACACCTTCAGTAGCTGTTCCTGAAATAGTATAATGAATTGGTACGGGCGCAATGGCAGGCTGATTCAGGACAAAACTAATGATGGCATTGTTACAACCTTCAATAGCCACCGTATCAATATTGGAGGTATAACTCGTGCTATAGTTGATCCCGTTTGTACTGAAGCTGTTTTTTTCAAGAAACACCCCTGAGTCAAGGATGCCGTCACTCACATCCGCGATGGCCAGTTTTATATGATATTGCACACAGGGTGTGACCGGGCACAAAGCTGTCAGCACAGTAGTAAACCCATTAAAGACGATGGAAGTATTGTTACAATTATCAATAAAATATGCACAATTGTTACAGGGTCCTCCAGAACAAGCATTGGTAGTTTGACCGTTATTGACATTATTAATTGCAACCGGTAATGTTGTACCCGGTACACGTGCAATATTTAAATTGGTATAATTGCCACCCGCAGGATTGGGTCCGGAAACAAAAAATCCGAATACGTCATTGTAAGCCGAATTTACATACTGATGGTATTCTTCGGAACCAAAAACATATCGGAATTTGATAGTATCGGATAAAGGTACAAAGTCAAACTCAAGAACTGTGGCATCGTGGGTTCCTCCCGAAGTGAGATTATCGAGATTGGCATCTCCTGCCCCACCCAGATCGGTGGACATTAAAACACTTGCCGCCTGTGGAATATTAGTCGCATTTCCCGAGCATAGTATAACACCATCTGCTAAACCCAGGTTTGTGGTGCCACCATTGGCAAATGAAGCGAAGGACTGAAGAGAACCTGTATAGGTAACATTTGAAACTGTCACACCTCCACCCACAAGCACATTCTGCACCAGTTGCTGTGGAGTCAATGCCTGACTGACATTTAGCTGGGCATTGACCAAATGCGGGATGAAAAATAATACTACAATTACAAAACACCTGACAAGTCCTGATTTCAGAAGTAAACATTTTTTCATAAAAATGTCTTTGTTTCTAACTTCTTCAATCAGAAAAACTACTTCGTAGTTGGAGTAGCCCTGTAACTTTCCAGTTCTGCTGTGAGTATGGTTTTTCCGTCAATAATAACCTTCTTCACACCGGCAAGAGTGAGAAGAGTTTTCAAATAATTTTTAGTAGCTTTAACGTTGATGGTTGCACTTGCATTCCATTTGTTGTCAGATGAAGTTACAACAAAATCAGCTACACCCTTAAGTGTTTTAAATTTTGTGGTGAAATCATCTATTTCTTTCTGGGTAGTGAGTCCGTTGATCACAAAGTCAAAAACTGCATTACCTGTTGTGTTTTTGGTACAGAGTTTATCACCTTTTTTATTCACAGTAATGGTGATTTCCTTTGTTGATACCTGAGCATAGGTAATTGTTGAGAACAGAAACACTGCGATTGTAGCAGTAAGCAAACTTTTCATCATTTTTTTCATAGTTTAAAATTTAATTTGGTTATTAATTTAGTTGTGTTGTTGTTTATTTTCTTAAAAGTGTTACAGTGCCATGCTGATTGTATTCAATCTTATCAAGTCCTCTGGCGTAGAGTATGTAGTAATAAACGCCATCATCAGCATTCTGGCCTCCTTTTGTTTTGCCATCCCAGCCTTTGGTGATGTCGTCCCAGTCATAAATTTTCTTTCCCCAGCGGTTGTAGATCTGACAACTGAATTGACCTATCCCTTTGCTATCAATTCTGAATTCATCATTTTTCGTATCACCATTTGGAGTAAACACATTCGGAACAGTTATCATTGAGGGAACGATGACATCAATATAATAATAAAAAGTATCGGCACAATCATAAGGGTTGCCGCTGTTGACAATAAGCATTACATGATACAATCCGGAATCAGCAAAAGTGTGGGTCGGATTTTCAAGTGTTGATGTATTGCCGTCAGCAAAATCCCAATAGTAGATTGATGCTCCTGAACTGGTATTAGTAAAGTTCACAGTAAACGGATAAACACCCATTGTATCGCTGACCGTAAATGAAGCATTGACTGACCAGCTTGTCGCAACTGAATTGCTTGATGATGCAGTGCAACCATTGGCATCGGTTACAGTAAGTGAATAATTGCCCACACACAGATTGCTTATATTTGGTGTATGTTGGCCACCTCCCCAGTTGTAAGTAAACGATCCTGTTCCGCCCGACACATTTGAATTTATAAGTCCATTGCAATTGCCCGGACATTTTTCGTTCGTGGGATTAAGACTTAACACAACACTCTGGGGCTGGTAAACTGTAAAACTTCCGGTAGTATCACAACCGTTATTGTCAGTAACAGTAACATGATATGTTCCTGCCAGAAGACTGGTTACTGCCGGGCTGTTTGGCTCTGAAGGGTTCCAGGTATATGAATAAGGCTGAGTTCCTCCTGAAGGAGTCAGCGTAATGCTGCCTGTAGCTCCTCCATGACATTTTACACTGTCAACAACACTTGTGTATGTAGGATTTGGATTGACCACAACAGTCATTTGGTTTGTTGAAGAACACCCACCAATTCCTGTAACAGTCACCGAATAGACTCCTGCATCAGCAAAGACCACAGGCGTTATTGAAGGATTTTGTGTAGTATTGCTGAAACCGTTTGGGCCTGCCCATACAAATGTTGAGCCACCACCGGTATTCATGTTTAAAGTATTTCCAAAACAAACAGGGCTGTTGCTGGTGATGGTTGCCACCGGAAGAGGATTGATGGTAACGGCAGTTTGTGTGGTTGCAAAGCATCCGTTTATATCAGTCACTGTAACAACATAATTTCCTGATTCAGACACGGTGGTATTTAATAATGTTGGATTTTGTAAAGTTGATGTAAAACCCGAGGGTCCGCTCCAGTTGTAACCTGATCCGCCACCGGCAGTGAGTTTAAGCGTATCCCCTGCACACAGAGGGCTGTTGTTCGATATGGTTGGTGTTGGTGTAACATTGATAAGAACTACAGTATGTGTAGTATCGGTACAGCCTCCAACGCCGGTAACAGTAACGAGATATGTACCCGTTGCCAGAGATGTCACTCCGCTGATCGTCGGATTTTGATTGGTACTTGTAAAACCATTGGGGCCACTCCAATTGTATGAAGTGCCGCCGCCGGAAGTAAGATTAAGAGTGTTTCCTGTGCATACCGGAGAATTGCTTGAGGCAGTTGCAACCGGATTGGGATTCACAGTTGCCGATGTCTGTGCATTTGCAGTACAACCCGCAGGGGTGGTAACAGTAACATAGTAGGTGCCCGTTGCCGACGGTGTGGCGCCGGTGATGGTTGGATTCTGATCAGAACTTGAGAAACCATTCGGACCGCTCCAGACATACGTATCTCCCGCATCAGCATAAGTAATATTCAGGTCGCTACCCGCACAAATAGGACTGTTGTTTCCTGTTATTGTTGACGGGTTCGGATTTACCGTCACCGTCACAGGAGTGTGCGTTGTACACATAGTTGTTGTCGCTGTCACCGTATACGTAGTCGTACTTGTAGGGGTGACAGTATATGTGCTTGTCGCCGGTCCTCCTCCTGACCATTGGTAGGTGGCTGTCGGGTCAGTACACGTTGCATTTAAAGTAACAGAATTGCCATTACAGATAGAAGGTGCAGATGGTGTGATTGCAAGCCCTATGCTGTTATTGACATTGACAGTTACACTATCATTCACGATAACGTCGAGGCCGGTGCAACAGTTATACACAACCTGTGCATAATAAGTTGTTGATGATGTCGGGCAAACAGTAATGGTGGCTTGATTTGTATCAATCGGAGTTGATGAAAGGCTTCCCTGATACCAGTATGTAGTGTAATTTGGAGTTCCATTCGGAGTAAATCTCCATGCTTCGTTTGCGGCAGTCCATTGACCGGTGTTTCTTCCCGGTGGACAAATACCCTGGGTGCCTGCTGCATTCTGTATTCCAATAGTAGCATTTCCGCTATTCCAGGTTGAACAAAGAGGTTTGTTGAGCATATAGACTTCAATAACATTGGTGCTTTCATACAAAACGATCTGGTTTGTACTTATCAATGTGGTACAACTAAATTCTGGAATATGGTCCCAACTGATGACAAAAGTTCTGCAGGGATATGTTCCAAGAATAGCGTAATACATATTTCCACTTCCCGAAACAGCCGGATCAATGTCCTGATATGGTCCCAGTACGTAAGGACCGGTGCTGCCACTAATGATATTGGGATTGGGGCAGCTTACAGTATATGACCAGGCACAGGAAGCATTAGCATTTGCAGGACCAAAAGAGATGCAACCATTGGAGCCGGCAACAATTTTATTGTAGCTAACACCCCAAAAACAGAAAGTAAATGGCAAGGTTATAACAGATCCCCAAACATCATCCTGGCTAACCAATATAGGCGTTCCGGTGTTGTAAGGATATGGAGGTGCATAAGGTATTGAAGAAACTGCATAGCTGGTCGTGGCCCCTGTTGCAAGTACTGACGAACTTAAGTTGGTACAGGACGTCTGACAGTTTAACGATTGATCATTGCCCGCTTCAATGCTTGGGCAACCCGGTTGTGATTTTACGATTTGAACAGAGAGAAAAATTACAAGGATTGTAATTGCTTTTAAAACTTTGTTTCTCATTTATTTTTGAAGATTTAATTAAATTAATTTCAACACTTAGTGAAGCTTTTTATTTTTAAAATTCTAACTATTTTCAGCCCGTAAATTTACGTTAGTTAGAGGCTGTAAATTTACAAATAATTTTTCATCCAAAATGCAAGAAAGTTCAAATAGTTTTTCAAATAAAGTATCATCGCAATCACTTTGAGCAATAATCATTTATCAATCAATTGGTTTCAAGAATCTTATTCAACACAATATTCTTTCATTTTTTTCAATGACTTTAGACGAAATTTGACGAAATTAGTTGCCTTATTATTGTGCAATGCCAAAAATACAGTAAAAAAAACACTGATTTGATTTTTGCAAAATTATTTCTTCTCTGAAAATCTGTTTTAATACCTGAATGATTTTTTGTTTGAATTCACCGGAATTTATTTGCCAATTTTTAAACAGCTACTTCCTGAAACCTGCAATTTTTAAGTTATCAAAATGTGTCAATAATAAAATTCAGATCGCTGTTGTGTATTGGTAAATCAATGGGGATTCACATTCTTTTATTATTATAACGGGGATACCCTTCAAAAGTTACAGTGCAGGAAAACTTTTTTTGTATTTGCTCATCAATTCTCGTTCCTGGCTATTGTCCATGAATAAAGTCTTCCATTTTGAAAAACATGATTCAATCAAAACCCAAAATTAAAAATCAAAAATGAACACACTCCGAAAAGTCATTTTTACCACAAAAACACTAAAACACAAAATTCCACTAAAACAATTTTTTAATTACCTGTCTTTTGCGATACCTGTTCCTGTGCATGCGTGTCAAACTATCGGAAGAAAATTCGGGGAAATTGTCACTTAGTGAAGGTATATTGGTAGAAAAAAATATCAGGATCAAACTGAAGGCACGTTGTGACGATATAATAAAACGTGATCAGTTCGATGATGCAATATTGTTCCTTGAGTGCACTCGTCAATAAGTTTGCGCACTATCTCCTGACGCGTGCGTTTGAAAAAACATTAAAACAAATTTCAAAAATTTCATGAAGCATTATGCCTTGTTTTTTTTAATGTAGCATGCGTTTGAAATGCGCTAACAGGCTAACGTGCGCTAACTGGCTAACGCGTGCTATCTGAGCATGCGTTTTAATCACTCGCTAACTTGCAAAGGAGCGTGATCAGATGTGTACTAAAAACCAGACAAATACATGCAGATGTTAAAAGTTCTATTTAGAAATAGTACAAATATTAACACAATACCGTACAGTACACACACAATACCGTACAGTACACACTCAATACCGTACAGTAAACACTCAATACCGTACAGTAAAACACACAATACCGTACAGTAAACACTCGATTACGTACAGTACACACACAATACCGTACAGTAAACTCTCAATACCGTACAGTAAACACTCGATTACGTACAGTACACACACAATACCGTACAGTAAACACTCAATACCGTACAGTATCAACACAATTACGTACAGTACACACACAATACCGTACAGTAAACACTCAATACCGTACAGTATGAACACAATTACGTACAGTACACACACAATACCGTACGTAATTTTCATCATTTGTTAATGATTTCCTTTTAAAAAATCAGATACCAATTCACGTTCTAATAAAAAAAAGAAAGAAGGATTTTGTAAAAGCCCCTTCTTTCTTAATTTTAGATTTTTTCTGTTACTTAATTTCTTAAGGTTATTTAAAGACTGATCTGATTTACTTATTTCCAATCTGCCAGTCCGGATATGTTCCTGCGCATCGGAACGAATTTGTAATCCGACCATAATTTTTAAATAAATTGGGTTTAATAAACCCTTTACTACCTGATCATGTTTGTCAAATAGTTCGTGTGCTTCAAATCTTGATAGCGACCACCAATAAGTTCGCAATCTGTCTTCTGACGAGTGCTTGTGAAAAATATTAAAACAAAATTCAAAATTTTTATGAAGCATTGTGCATTGTTTTTTAATGTAGCTTGCGTTTGAAACGTGAACTAACTTGCTGACGATGTGATCAGAGAATATAAAAAGAGCAATTTTTAATATTTTATACCATCTGTATATCCGTAACCAGCATTCTTATTGTATGTTTTAACGCTTTCGCGTAGCTTTATTTTTGAAATTTCGTTGAAAGCAAGTCTCAATAATATGCAACTTAAAGAAACAGTAATAGTAACCTTTAATTTATCGTTTTTGGGATCATTTTGTGTATCAGTTAAGGCAAATAAACCATCTGCAATGAAAAGCGTAAGTAAAGATATTCGGGCTAAATGAAATGTACGATGTGTTTTAAAAAATTTATATGCCTGTGGGTCGCATTTTAAATATTTTCCTAACCTATTATGCAGAAATCCAAGTTTTTCACGATTTCCATCATCAACATAAAACCCTTTATATAAAACCATAGGAGCCCCAGATAAGCTTTTAATATCACCGAAATAATATGATGCATCCAATGAGATTTTAGGTCTTATGGTTGAGTCGCGAACAGCAAATACTGCAGAATGCTGCTGTAATGATCTGTTAAAATTGTTGATTGAATAATGCGGTGTCGATAGGGTATCGTGCGGTGTATTTACTTCTGCATAACAGTATGAGAATGCCACAAAGCAAAAAAGGAATAAAAGTTTTTTCATAATTTTAAAAAACAGCAACAGGGAAATTAGTGAAGCACTTGAAGTTCTATGAATTAGCTCAATATTTGTTGTTTTGTAATTTAATTTATTATTCATTGAGTTGCAAGTCAATTTTTTTATTTTTCAACTGCCTATAAAACTCTAATGAATCTAAAGGCCCTGTCAATCCAATTCTTAGAAGTTTGTTAAACTCCTCTTGGCTAACATGGTCTTTTAGAACCACAGGGATGCTTTTATCTATTATCCAATATTCTCTTATAACATTCGGTGGCTTTTCAGATCTAGTAGTCATAAGGATTATGAAAGATTTGTTATAATTACAATATCTTACACTTTCATGCATTACAGGATATACTCCATAATCTATTTCACTATAGCTCCCATCTCTTGCTAGTATATATCCATTACCTAAATTTTTATCCCCATAAAAATTACAAGAGAAAAATGGGATAATGTTAAATAAAATTAAAAGAATAGATTTGTTTAATAATTTCATTTTTATCTATTTAAAAATCCAATACCATAAATTCTAGTTGGAAAACCGTGTGAATCATTAAGTCCTTTAGAAAGTCTTTCGTTAAAAATCAATATATTTCTTAGAATAGTTCCTCCGTAGTCCCAATCATAATTATTCCATATCCCCGCCGGTCCAGATTTGTTGAGCGTCGGAATCTGCCAGTCCGGATATGTTGCTGCGCGTCGGAACGGATTTGCAATCGTTCCGTTTTATTATAAGGATTTGTAATCCGACCATTTTTACTACACAAATTATCATTTCAACAATCCTACTCTTTCACTACATGTATAATCAGTTGTCAAAGATAATAAATTTTAAATTTCAAAATAAAAAGTAGAATAAATTCTATGAACAGGTTTTGGTTTTTACTGTGTCACTCATTAAAAAATGCATGCTACCTCTGTCAATAGTCATTCGGCATTCTGCAATGACTATCAATACAAAGTACCACGTTCATTTGATTCTCCATTGACAATTGACCACTGACTGATGACTTATGACAAATGACTATTGACTATTGACTTATGACCAGGCTAAAATTAATTTTCACACTAATCGCAATAATTAAATAATTTTGCAGTTATTAAAAAGGAATTTTTACGAGATGAAGTTTGTCAATTCATATTTCCTGTTTGCGCTTGCTGCCATTGCTATTCCCATAGTGATTCATCTGTTTAATTTCAGAAGATTCAAAAAAGTTTACTTCAGCAATGTTGAGTTTCTGAAAGAGATGAAGCAACAAACGCAGAAGAAATCGAAGCTGAAACAACTGCTGGTGCTGGCTTCGCGCATCCTTGCCATTATTTTTCTTGTGCTTGCTTTTGCACAACCTTACATTCCTCTGAAAGAACATAAAGTTAATCCGCGCGGAAATGTGGTGAGCATTTTTGTTGACAATTCGTTCAGCATGGAAGCCCTTTCCAGCAAAGGAAGTTTGTTTGACGAGGCAAAAAGGAAGTCGCTCGAAATTGCCGATGCCTATAAATTCTCTGATCTTTTTCAGATGCTGACCAACGATTTTGAAGGCAAACACCAGGTGTATATCACCAAAGAAGAATTCATGCAAATGCCGCCGGAGCTTGAGATCTCGCCCGCGTTCAGAAAACTTTCAGAAATTGTCACAAGGCAAAACGACCTGTTCAACACTGTCAACAGCAAAAATAAAGTGTCGTTTATCATCTCCGATTTTTCAAAAGCTACCACAGATCTTGATGCTGTGAAAACTGACACCAGTGTTGAAGTGAACCTTGTGCCGCTGGCTTCAGCCAAAGCGAACAATGTGTATATTGACAGTTGCTGGTTCCTGTCGCCTGCAACACAGGTGAACCAGGTGGTACAGTTGAACGCACTCATCAAAAACAGTTCGGATGAGGACGCTGAGAAAGTGCCTGTAAAACTCAGCATCAACGGCACACAGAAGACTGTTGCCAGCGTGGATATTCCTGCCAATTCAGAGGCCGTGGTGAAAATGCCTTACAGCACAGGTGCAAAAGGCCTGCAGTTGGGATTGCTTGAGATCATTGACAACCCGGTGACCTTTGATGACAAATTGTATTTTAGCTATAATGTCAGCGACAGCATCCCCATTTTAAGCATCAATAACAAAACCGAAAGTGTTTATCTGAATGCCATGTTTGGCAAGGACTCTGCTTTCGCACTGACCAACATGGATGTGAACAAACTTGACTATTCAGGATTTTCAAAATTCAAGCTGATCATACTGAATGAGCTTCCTACGATAGCAAGCGGGCTGGCACAGGAACTCGAGCAGTTTGTAAAAGGCGGAGGGAGTTTGCTGGTGTTTCCTGCAACCACTGCTGATATCAGCAACTACAAGACTTTTCTTCTTGGCCTTGGCACGGCATATTATTCCGGCCTCGACACGGTGAATACAAAGGTCAGCGCCATCAACAACGATCATGAGATATTCACAGGAGTGTTTGAAAAGATTGCAGAAAACATGGATCTTCCCGTTGTGAAATCGCATTACACTTTTAATCCGAAAACTTTTTCGGCTGATGAATACATCATGAAAATGGTCAACGGCGAATCCTTCCTGGTATCGCAGAAAGCAGGCAAGGGTAAGGTGTATCTTTCATCTGTTGCATTAAATTCCGAATTCAGCAATTTTGCAAAACATGCCATATTCGTACCAACATTGTACAACATGGCTTTGTTCAGCGAGCCTGTCGGTAAGCTTTATTACACCATAGGAAAAGATGAACCCATAGAGGTGAAGAACGTGAAAATATCAGGTGATCTTACTTTCAGGATCGTCAACAAAGCATTGAATTTTGAGATCATTCCGGAGCACAGGAACATTGACCTGCAGACCTATGTTTATCCGCACGACCAGGTGCTCAAGGCAGGGAACTATATTTTGAAGAATGGTGAGGATACTGTGAAAGCCATCTCCTATAACTACAACCGCAACGAATCGGAATTAAAATGCTATACTGTTTCAGAACTTGAAAACCTCATCAAGGAAAAGGGATTGAAAAACTTCAATGTTCTTGATCTGAAAAATAAAACTGTCACTGCCGTGCTCAACGAACTCAGTCAGGGCAATCGTTTCTGGAGGCTTTGTGTGATACTGGCATTGCTATTCCTTGCGGCAGAAGTTATATTATTAAGGTTTTTGAAAAGTTGATGGTTTGGTGAGTAATAAAAATTATTAACATTGTCAAAAACAATCCAACATTTGTTGAATACAGGCAATGAACTATATTCAACCCTTTCAGGGTTGCTGTGTTCCCAAAATGTTTTACTATTCATATTAAACCCTTTCAGGGTTGTCTTTTGGAAATTGAATTATCATACAGCTTAGAGCAAGAAAATCCCGAAGGGATTATCTTTTGGAAATTGAATTATCATACAGCTTAGGGCAAGAAAATCCCGAAGGGATTATCTTTTGAAAATTGAACAATCATACAGCTTAGAGCAAGAAAATCCCGAAGGATTATCTTTTGAAAATTGAACAATTATACGGCTTAGGGCAAGGAAATCCCGAAGGGATTTAATATGAATAGTAATAATGACAACTGAAGCGACAACCCTGAAGGGGTTGAATATCCTTAAAACAAATATTTTTCTTCAAATTCTATTCCATGTTCCTGCAACAATAAAATATATTCCTCTCTGAAAGTTTTTATTTTATGGTGTTGCTGTTGATTCTTGACATATTCTATTAGTGCATCTTTTTCTTTTAGTGAATATGTAAAACCACCATAACCTTCCTGCCACCCGTTGAAATTCTGAAAAACTTTATTTTTCTTTATCCAATCAGAACTTGCCAGTTTAACATCTTTAACAACATTTGCCAATGCCACTGTTGGATGTATATCAGTAACAATGTGCAAATGTTCTTCTACACCATTTATCCGATACAAATGACATTTCTTATTTTGCAGGATACCTGCAATGTATTTGAAAAGATCATCTCTCCTGTTTTCGGCAAGTGTTTTTTCCCGAGACCATGTAGAAAAAACGATTTGATAAAGAATTTGAGTATAGGTGCTCATAATTTTTTTATGATTAAAATTCCTAAAAATTGGTTTTGGTTATTAATTTGCAATGTCTATTCCAATTACAAAAATATTTATTTTTCCTAAGAGAAAATACATTCAACAATTTCAGTGTTGGCTGCATCTTCAATTTTAAAGCTATTCATATTCAACCTTTGCAGGGTTGCATTGTCCCTGCATGTTTTACTATTCATATTAAATCCTTTCAGGATTTCCCGGTTCAAAGAATTTCAATTTTATTCAATTTAATCACATTTCCCTGACTTAATAACACTGTCTTAATCCTTATACGCCATCCCCCTTCTTCCCTCCTACCGCCTTCTCCATTTCATCACTGCCAGCTTCTCATCCGAATAAATTTTCTCTGTCTTCAATGTATCGTCAATACTGAACCTGAATATCAGATGATCTTTTTCAATAACTGCCTCCTTGCTGAATTTTGATCCATTGCGAAATATGATTAAACCCTTGTCAAACTTTGCCATGGTGGCATGAATGATGGCATAAGATGAACTATCAACCTTGCTATCGTTATCTGGCAGCATGACTATTTGTTTCGGATTTATTCCGCAGTTCAACGCGATAAAATAAGTATTGTCCCAGCCTGCAAAATCAGTGATCAGGCAGGACGTAGATGTAAGATTGCCATGAACAATATCTGAAATGTTTTGCACTGATCTGTCCCTTAATCTTGGCACAGGCTTGATGCCATCAGTATTGTAAACGAAAGACAAGCCAACAACCAAAACAATTGAGATCGCTGCCAGTCTTATTTTTCGAAAAGAAAAGTCATTAAAATAATTTGCTGCAAAAGGAAGCGAAAACAAAACAAGAGTACCTGTAAATCTATGCTGCAACAATAAAGCTCCTTTAAAACAATTGTATTCAAACACCATCAACATTGCCCAGAAAATCAAACTCCAGTCAACGGATAAAGCCCTATCCTGCTTATTGCGGAAGTCCCTGAAAATATATTTCAACACAAGGAAGGTTACAACAGGTCCCAATGCAATATACCATGAAAAAGGGAAGAACCAAAACCTTCGGAGCAACGACTCCATTCCTGAAAAGCCATTGTTGACATAGGCTTCCTTAGCCCATTTAAAACTTATCAGAGGATCGCCTGTAGTGTGCCAGCAAGTGAAAAGCCAGAGCACAGGAAAAACGGAAGCCACCATACCAAACAAAAGACCTTCTTTCCATTTCCTTTTTAAAAGCAATGCAGCAAAAAGGAAGAAAGTGATGATCCATGATTCGTACCTGAATCCGGAAGCAATGGTGATGCTCAATCCTGCCAATGTTATTAAAATTTTTGAATTTTGCCTGCTTCCTTTCGAGATCAGGTTTAATGTAAGTACCAGGAAAAACAAATATGGAATTTCAGAGAGAGCCATAAAACTGATGCGGAACAGGACAGGACTTATAGCGAGAAAAAATGTTGTGTATATCGCACCTTTGCTATTGAATTCTCTTTTGACAAAATAATAAAAAGGGATGAGCATAAATGCAGAAAAGAAGATATTGACAACAGGTATTGTATAAAGGTAACTATCAACAAAGCTCAGGAAAAAGCCATTCATATAAAAATAAAAAGGAGCCCATACATTGCTGATGATCCACACAGGGTTTTCTTTCCATGCTACTGCAAGAAATGTACGTGAAACAGCATCGGCATCGTTCACCTGTGCAAATGGCAGGAGAGCTAACTTGACAATGATCAAAAGAAGGGCAAGCCAGAACAGGTATGTTTTGTTATTAATAATTTTCCGTAACATTTTTCAGATTAAAAAACAAGCAAATATATCCATTATTCAATCAAAAATTAGCAAGTTAGAAAATAAAATTTCATTCACAGCAACCTGTTAACAAATTGTTCAAACTCTTGCTCTACTTTAATAATGTCATTTTGATTTTTATCTATCTTTGCACGAATCAGTGTAAGAAGTAAGGGTAAAATGGCAGACGACGAGATCATAGATGATCAGGTGATCGGAGATAGTGGCGAGAATGGAGATAATGGCGAAAAAGGTGAGCTGAGCGAACTCAAGCAAACTGTTCAGCTTTCAGGCATGTATGAGAGTTGGTTTCTTGATTATGCCTCTTATGTCATCCTTGAGCGTGCTGTGCCTGATCTTTTCGATGGACTGAAACCGGTACATCGCAGGATACTTCATGCCATGAAAGAGCTGGATGACGGGCGCTACAATAAGGTTGCCAACATCATCGGCCATACTATGAAATACCATCCTCATGGTGACGCTTCTATTGGAGACGCACTCGTTCAGATGGGACAGAAAGACCTGCTGATTGACTGCCAGGGAAACTGGGGAAATATCTTTACCGGCGATTCGGCTGCAGCATCCAGGTATATTGAAGCACGATTATCAAAGTTTGCTCTTGAAACCGTATTCAATCCTAAAACAACGCGTTTTAAATCATCTTACGATGGCAGAAATAAAGAACCCATCAACCTTCCTGTCAAATTCCCATTACTGCTTCATCAGGGTGTGGAAGGTATTGCCGTGGGACTAGCTTCGAAAATTCTTCCTCATAATTTTATTGAACTGATTGATGCATCCATCAATCTTCTGAATGGTATTGAAACCGATCTCTACCCGGATTTTCCTACAGGAGGACTGATAGATGTTTCAAGATATAACGATGGTCTTAGAGGAGGGAAAGTTCGCATACGGGCAAAAATCAGCCAGTTTGATAAAAGAACACTCGTAATAAATGATATTCCTTTCAGCACAACCACAACAAGCCTGATTGATTCAATCATTGTTGCCAATGACAAAGGAAAGATCAAGATCAAAAAAATAGAAGACAACACTGCCGAAATTGTGGAGATCTTCGTATATCTTGCTCCCGGTGTTTCGCCCGATCAGACCATAGATGCTTTGTATGCTTTCACTGATTGTGAAATTTCCATATCACCCAATGCCTGCGTCATTGAAAACGACAGACCACGCTTTCTCACAGTAAAAGAAATACTCGACAATTGTACGGACAACACTGTTCATTTGCTGAAGCTGGAACTGGAGATCAGGATGCAGGAGCTGATGGAAGACCACATGTTTTCAAGTCTTGAAAAGATATTCATTGAAAAACGCATTTACCGCGATATTGAAGAATGTAAGACATGGGAAGCTGTCCTGAAAGCGATAGACAAAGGACTGGACCCTTACAAAAAATTATTCTACAGACCGATCACTAAGGAAGATATTGTAAAGCTGACAGACATTAAAATCAAGAGAATTTCCAAATTCGACTCACTGAAAGCAAATGATATTATCAGTAAGATCGAATCCGAGATAAAGGAAGTTGAGCATCACCTTGACAACCTTATTGAATATGCTATTGCATACTTCAACAGGATAAAGGAAAAATACGGCGAAGGCAGGGAACGTAAAACAGAGATTAGAAACTTTGATACCATAGAAGCTGTAAGGGTCGTAGCCACCAACCAGAAACTCTATGTCAACAGAGAAGAGGGTTTCGCAGGATCAGGTTTGAAAAAGGATGAATTTGTCTGTGATTGTTCTGACATTGATGACATCATTGTTTTCAGAGGCGACGGCACATTTATCATTACAAAGATCACTGATAAAATCTTTGTCGGAACAGATATTATCCATATCAGCGTATTCTTTAAAAATGATGACCGCACCATTTACAACATGATCTACCAGGATGGACTTCGTGGCAATATCATGATGAAGCGTTTTGCAGTTACCGGCGTCACACGTGACAAAGAATACACACTGACAAAAGGAACCAAAGGATCGAAAGTGCTTTACTTTACTGTGAACCCAAATGGTGAAGCAGAAGTGGTAAGTGTTTATCTCAGGCCAAAACCCAAACTCAAGAAGTTGTCATTTGATTTGGATTTCAGTACGCTTGCCATCAAAGGAAGAGGATCAATTGGCAATATTCTAACACGTCATGCCATACGTAAAATTGTATTAAAAGGAGAAGGTGTTTCAACACTGGGAGATCTGGATATCTGGTTTGATGATACTGTCATGCGACTGAATACTGAAAAAAGAGGCAAATGTTTAGGTTCTTTTGGCGGCGATGATAAAATTCTTACGATCATGGCTTCCGGTGAATTCAAGTTGCTGGGATATGATATGGCTACGCATTTTGATGAAGACCTTTTGCTCATTGAAAAATTCAATCCCAAAAGAATTATCACTGCCATTTATTGGGATGCAGAGTTGCAGATGTATTATGCAAAAAGATTCATTCTGGACAAATCCACAAGGAAAGCTAACTTCATTGGTGAACATCCTGAATCGAAACTTGTGCAGATATTCATTGATCATCTGCCCCGGATTGAAATTGAATTTACACCTGTTAAAAATAAACAGCGCCCCAACGAAGAAATTCTTCTTGCTGATTTCATAGGAATAAAAAGTTTCAAGGCCAAAGGAAAAAGACTTTCAGATCATCTTGTAGAGAAAATCATCCCTCTTGAGCTTCTCCCTTATGATGAACCGGAACCCGAACCAGAATTGGAAGATGAGACGGAAAATGACATTGAAGATGATTTGACCGATTCTGAAGAAATTCAGGATGAAGCCGAAGAAAATGTTATTGAGCTTGAAATAGAAGAATTGCCAAAACCCACTAAGAAATCCAAAAAGCAGGATAAGGTGGCAGAAACTGAAGAACCCGAACCTCCGGAAATTTTACCTGAACCAAAAACTAAGCAAACACCGGTATCCAGGCCAAAGAAACCCATTTCAAAAAGAGACCCCGATGATGATGTTCAGATGAAATTATTCTGACTATTATTAAAATGAATGGGGGACAAAGGAATTCGTTGAAAAATTCACAAACGTTAATAAATTACTATCTTTAACAATTACGAAAAACAAACTTTCTTAAAATGAATGATAATAAAATACTGGACCTTACTCCTGATGTAAAATGGATAGGTGTGCTGGATCCGGATCTCAGAGTTTTTGATATTATCATGGAAACAAAATACGGAACCACGTACAATTCCTATTTTATCAATGCTCAAAAGAAAGCCATTATTGAAGTTACCAAATCCAAATTTTGGGAAACTTACATTGACAAAGTCAAAAGAGTTGTAAACCCTGAAGAAATTGATTACATCATCCTGAACCATTCCGAACCTGATCATTCAGGCAATCTTGGGAATTTATTACAATTAGCGCCCAAAGCAAAAGTGGTTGGCAGTGGTAGTCTGATCAGATTTATGACCGATCAACTGGGTCATGATTTTCCACACATCGTAGTGAAAGACGGGCAGACCCTTGATCTCGGAAACAAGACTATTCGTTTTATTGGAGCTGCAAACCTGCATTGGCCGGATACCATTTACTCTTATCTTGAAGAGGACAAAGTGTTGTTCACCTGCGACAGTTTTGGCAGTCACTTTTGTGATCAGACAATGTTCGATGATCAGGTAGGCAATTTTGATGATGCTTTCAAATATTATTTTGACTCAATCCTTAGCCCTTACAGCAAGTTCATACTTAAAGCTATTGATAAGATAAGACCTCTTGACATATCCATGATCGCCACAGGGCACGGACCGATTCTTCGCAGTAACTGGAAAAAATATGTTGATCTTTCAGAGGAATACGCCAAAAAATATTTATCAACCAATGATCATCCCACAGTTTTTATTCCTTATGTGTCGGCATATAAAATGACAGGAAACATTGCTGAGAAAATTGCAGAAGGAATACGCAGTGCCGGGGAAATTGAAGTGAATGTGGTGGATATTGAAAATGCTCCATTTTTGCTTATCTCCGAACATCTTTCTAAATGTTCAGGAATGCTTGTAGGATCACCGACTATCAACAAGAATACACTCATGCAGATTTACCAGTTGTTTGGATTGGTAAACCCAATCCGTGAAAGAGGCAAACTTGCTGCAGTGTTTGGCTCATACGGATGGAGCGGCGAATGTTTTAAGATCATTCATGACAATCTCGCCAACCTGAGATTTAAAATGTTTGAAGAAGATTTCACTGTTAAATTCGCCCTGCATCACAAAGACTTTGAGAAATGTCTTGATTTTGGAAAAAGGTTCGGAAAACAATTGCTGGAAAATAAAATTGCAGAAGAATAACACCAACATACTGCAGAATATCCTTCATGATGTCAGTCGTACATTCATGATGAAAAGTTATGCAATTATTTGCTGCTTTGCTGCTCTTTTGCTAATCTCTTCATGCTCTCCTGAAGTGAGCCTGTGCAGGAAATTCATTTCGTCAAAAGACTCAATAAAGATACTTTTGCTGAAAACGGATAACCTTTATAAGAAAAATCTCAAGATCAATGCTGACTCCCTCCCTGAATCTGTCAGGGATTCAGTAAGCCTTGCCAACAGTACAATTCTCGGAAAAATAAAAGACAAAACCTTTGCTGAGCTTGTTTATAATGGGATGTCAGATGAGATCAAAAAAAGCAAGTTCAGCGTTTATATAGAAGATAGCCTTAATGTTTTCATGAAAATGACCGGCAAAGCATATATCTTTAACCTGACACAGATTGAACTTGATGAGTATTTTGAAAATGATACAGCCGCTCAGGAAATTGAAGACAAGGTTTACTACCAGGATTTTGTTCTGAACTCTGCCAGCATCAACCTCTGGTTTGATGTTTCACAGCTCAATGGTGACCAGGATAAGAAAAGGATGCTTTTCAGCTCAACAAGCATCAGTGATGACGTAAACGGGCATTTTAAGAGAGATTTCATGTCAGGTGAAATAAAATTCTTCTATAAGAGGAAGGACATTACTGAGGATGATGTTTACCAGATGGCCCAGGATTTCGGAGTAACCAACGCTGATTACATTTTCGATTACTTCATGAACGAGTATGTGTATTTAAAATACAAGGGCAAAAAGAAAATCGCGTACATGCACTACGACCCTGTGAGAAAGATGCTCTCCCCTGCTGCTTATGACAGGTTTATTTTCATGTAAATAAAGCAAAAGAACCAGGACATAGGCACGGTCAAAGTTATTGAAACAAAAGGCTGTAAGCCAGAAGAAGCAGAACATGTAATATGGGATAGGAAATTGAAGCTTTCAGACTGGACTTTTGTTGATGGGCAACCCCTGATATTTATTCAATATTTTTCTCGAAAAATGTTTTTTAATTTATTCGCATCGCACTAAAAACACGATTTTATGTTTACATACATCTGGCTTATACTATCCATCATACTGCAGTTTATCCCCATACTGCTTGCCTTGCGAATGATCAGGCTTGCACAAAGCCGTCTTTCGTGGATATTAATTTCCATTGGTTTTACACTGATGGCGCTAAGGCGCTTGTCTGAATTTGTGTTATATCTTCAAAGCCCCGAGCAATACCAGATTGCCGATTTTAACTCCCTGATAGACATTTTTGTTTCTGTAATAATGATTATTAGTCTGGTCTATTTAACCAGAATACTAACTTCCATAAAAAAGACTGAAAACGAACGTTACGAATCTGAAATCAGGTTTCGCACTTTGTTCAATAATAGCAGTGACGAGTTATTTCTGGCCGATATTGAAGGAAATTTCCTGGAGGTGAACAAAGAAGTTACAAAAAAACTTGGCTATACCCGTGAAGAATTGCTTAAAATGAATTTTGCCGATATCAAACCTCCAAAATATGTCAATCAGGTCAGGGAGAATATTGATAAGATCATCAAACATGGTACTCATGTCTATGAATCCGAACATGTTTCCAAAGACAAGAAAAATATTGCACTGGAAATGAGCAGCAGGACCATCAGGTATAAAGGAGAAAAAGTGATTTTTACAATTGCAAGGGATATCACTGAAAGAAGAGAATTTGAAAGAAAAATATTAAGCGCAGTAATTGAAGCGGAAGAGCGCGAAAGGAAAAGGTTTGCAAAAGAAATACATGACGGTTTGGGTCCTTTACTTTATACCATTAAGATCTACCTGAACGAAATATACAGTGATGACATTTCTAGTGAAGAAAAAGAAAACCTTATTAAATTCACTAACGAAATGCTAGATGATGCAGTGTCGAATATCCGAACTATTTCAGATAACCTGATGCCAACCGTAATAACGGATTATGGACTTGTAAAAGCTATAGAATCATTGGTGAAAAAAATAAACGTTACTGATAAGATAAAAATAGAATTCACCTGTAAGAATTGCATCGCCAAACTTGATATTGCAATTGAGATGATATTGTACCGGATAACGGAAGAATTAATTAACAATACGTTAAAACATTCAACAGCTTCAATGTCAGAAATTGTTCTTGACATTTCTAATTCCAAAATAATACTGGATTATAAAGACAATGGTGTTGGGTGCATTGTAAATGAAGAGCTCCTTGATTCCAAAAACGGAATGGGGTTAAAAAACATTATCAGCAGATCGAAAACAATTAATGCAAATTATAGTTTCAGCAATACAATGCCAAATTTTCATTTTAATCTGGAAGTGGAGGTAAAATAATAATGCTAATTTTGCAGATGACAATGTAAGCAGCATGGATGACAAGATAAAAATAATGATCGTTGACGATCATGAGATTTTCAGGAGTGGACTCAAACTGCTTATCAATCGTTTGAAGTACGGCAGAGTGATTGCGGAAGTTACCAATGGTAAGGAATTCCTTGACATACTTGAATTGGACATGCCTGATATCGTATTGATGGATATTGAAATGCCGGTAATGAACGGTATTGAAGCAACAAGGAAAGCCCTGGAACAATACCCCGATCTCAAGATCATTGCATTGACAATGTTCAATGACGAGGAATATGTGGAAAGTATGCTTAATGCAGGAGTTAAAGGTTTTCTGTTAAAAAGCATAAAAAAAGAAACTCTCGACAAAGCTTTACAATCAGTAATGGCTGGCAAAAATTATTACTCCGAAGAACTATTTCAATATTTTACAAAAAAGATAACCCAGACTGAAAAGCAAGAGACTCCTGAAGTAAAGCTTACCCAAAGAGAAATTGAAATTGTTCAGTTGTCTCTCGAGGGGCTTAGCAACAAAGAAATCGCAGATAAACTCTACATAAGTGAAAGAACCGTAGTTGGCCACAAATCAAATCTTCTTTCAAAAACAGGCTGCAAAAGCACCATTCAGCTTTTAGCTTATGTGATTAAAAACAAATTGGTTAACTTATAGCCAAGATTCAAAACCAATACTTTTAGGCAATTTTCATTTCCTGAAACTACCGGTTACCTCTTTCCTTTCTTACTTAAAATTACATAGAATTTCCCTACAAAACTACCTTAATCAGGTGGCTACGCCTATATAATTTTGCATCGAATTCCAAAGGATATGCAAACAAAAATAAAAACGATAGTAGCAGATGGCCACCAGATATACAGAGAAGGGTTAAAGATGGCTCTTTCCAAATTAAGCCGGGTGGAAATTGTAGGTGAGGCTGCAAATGGAAATGAACTAATGGAAATTCTTTTGCATTTAAATCCCGACCTTATTTTACTTGATACAGAAATGCTGGGAACCGATGGAATTAAATTATGCAAAACTATTACAAGCAATTTCACTTGTATAAAGGTTATAGCTATCACGGCTTTTAATGATCTGAATTATCTGGCATCAATTATTAACTCAGGGGTGAATTGCTTCCTGCAAAAAAACACTTCACGGAAAGAACTCGAAAGAGCTATAGATATTGTAATTGATGGACAAACATTTTTCCCAATTCATATAAATCAATATAAAAATAACTTAAAATTTACCATTATGAAAACAACAAAGATTTTATTAGTAGATGATGATATGGATATCATCACTGTTCTACAAACTATATTAAGCAGAAACGGCTATAATGTAGTAACAGCGAGCAATAAACTGGAAGGCATGCAGAAGCTTCGTGAAGAAAAACCTGACCTTGCAATACTAGATGTAATGATGAGTACACATTACGAAGGTTTTGAAATGGCAAAAGAAATCAATGATGACCCGACACTAAGAAACATTCCTGTCTTAATGCAAACTTCAATTGAAATTCTTGTCACAACAAATCCATCGGTTCAGGATATGGCAAGAGAGTTTAGAAAAAACCCAGGCTTTAAAGAATTGTATGTCCTCCTGGTTAAAGACGTTGTTTCTGGAAATGCCGGTATTGATTATTTGTCTGAAAATGGCAAATCTATCTGGTTTCCCGTTGATGGTTTTTTAAGCAAACCAATTGATGTAAATAAACTCATTCCGGAAATCAACAGGATCCTGGATAAAAGGACCAAAGAAGTATCCATTCAATAAAAGAAATACAGGATATTGCATTTTTAAAAATTAAAATATGTTTGGTAACTAACAAAAAAATACACAATGGATAAACTAGAATTAATATTACAGGAATATCAAGGAGCAAAAAGGGATAGCCTTATCCCCATGCTTCAGGACATCCAGGAGAGCGAAGGATTTCTATCGGAAAATTCTATTGTAAAAGTTGGGAATATATTACATCTTCCCACAAGCAAAATATATGGCGTTGCTACTTTTTACAATCAATTTCGCTTTCAACCCAATGGTAAATTCCATATACAGGTATGCAGAGGTACCGCATGTCATGTGCTTGGATCATCAACAGTACTTAAAGAAATTGAAAAGAAACTAAAAATAAAAGCAGGACAAACAACACGTGATGGGCTTTTCAGTATTGAGATTGTGGCTTGCATCGGTGCATGTGGTTTAGCACCTGTTATCAGCATCAACGGACAATTCTTTGCAAAGGTTACCATAGACTCTTTAACAGAAATCATTGAAAGTTTCAGAAATAAAGAAAAATAATCATGAAAACAGTAAGCGAAAAAAACAAACAGGATTTGATTGTAAATTTTCTTAAAGGAAAAACCGACAAAGAATCCCAACAGAAAGTTAACGAATTGTTAGCATATTACAGGCGTGAAAATCATTCACAAATAGTGATATTCGTTGGAGCCGGGACATGCGGGCTTGGTGCAGGAGCCGGAGAAACGATTGAAGCGATACGCAAATATTGCGACAAGAATAATCTGGATGCTGATATCATAGAAACAGGTTGCATTGGTCTTTGTACATCAGAACCTATAGTTGATATTATGTTACCCGGAATGAACCGTGTCTCTTTCGAGAATATCACTTTTGATAAAGTTGAAAACTTATTAAATAATCTGATTCCCTCTGACGGTATTATAGGTCAGTATCATTCAGTAAATTCGAAAGAATGGAAAGGTGTGAAATACATTGATGAGCATCCGTTCTTTGCTCCACAAAAAAGAATAGTTCTTAAAAACTGTGGCATCATAAATCCTTATAGTATTGAAGAATATATCGCTAACGGAGGATATGCAAATGTTTGTAAAACTATAAAAGAAAACACGCCTATACAGGTTTGTAACATTATTGAATTAAGTGGACTTCGTGGAAGAGGTGGTGGTGGTTTTCCAACCGGGAAAAAATGGACACTTGCTCTTTACGAGAGGCGTACGCCTAAATATATTATCTGCAACGCAGACGAAGGAGATCCCGGAGCCTTTATGGATAGAGCGGTAATTGAAGGCGATCCTCACAGTGTGATTGAGGGAATGATCATCGGTGGTTATGCCATGGGCGCTAATTGCGGCTATGTATATATTCGTGCTGAATACCCTTTAGCAATTGAACGGTTGAAAATAGCATTGAAAGATGCACGCGAATATGGAATCCTTGGGAAAAACATATTGAATACAGGTTTTGATTTTGACATCAAAATCAAAAAAGGAGCAGGAGCATTTGTTTGTGGTGAAGAAACTGCACTTATCAACAGTATTGAAGGTAAACGGGGCATGCCAAGGCCAAGACCTCCTTACCCTGCTACTGACGGATTATTCCACATGCCAACAGTAATTAATAATGTTGAAACTTTTTCAAATGTACCGGCTATTATTGCGAATGGTGCAAAATGGTTTAGTTCAATAGGAACAAAAAACAGCAAAGGAACAAAGGTATTTGCTCTTTCCGGAAAAGTATCAAAAACCGGTCTTGTTGAAATACCAATGGGAACAACCATCAGGGAAATTATTTTCAATATTGCCGGTGGTATCAGGAATGATAAAAAATTTAAAGCTGTTCAAATAGGTGGGCCTTCCGGTGGATGCATAACTGAAGAGAATCTGGATATCCAGGTAGATTATGATTCACTGAAGAAAGCAGATGCTATGATGGGTTCCGGTGGACTGGTCGTAATGGATGAAGATACCTGTATGGTGGACGTTGCAAAATTTTTCATGGATTTTATCCAGAGAGAAAGTTGCGGAAAATGTATCCCCTGCAGAGAAGGAACAAAACGTATGCTGGAAATTTTGGAAAACATTACCCACAAACCATCATCAGAAGATAACCGCGAAGCGCTGGAGCGTTTCCAGGGAGTAATACAACTGGAAAATTTAGGAAGAGTTATCAGGGAAACATCTCTTTGTGGCCTTGGACAATCTGCTCCAAATCCTGTGCTCAGCACTATCAAGTGGTTCAGGAATGAATACGAAACTCACATTTATGAAAGAATCTGTGACGCCAAAATTTGCACAGAGCTTCGTAAATTTTCTATTGATGCTGAGAAATGCACCGGATGCATGGTTTGCATAAAAAAATGTCCCGCTTTAGCCATCATTGGGGCAAAAAAAACCGCACATTATGTCGTAGAAGATAAATGTATAGGCTGCGGTGCATGTGCTGAGGCATGTAATTTTAATGCTATATCCTCTTATTGATCAAATAACTTCTAATAAATAAAACTATGAGTCTCAATATAACAATAAACAAAAAGCCGGTAACAGCCGAAAAAGGCGAATACATCCTTGACACTCTTGAGCGCAACGGAATTAAGATACCCACGCTTTGCCACATGAAAGAAATGTTACCAAGTGGTGCATGCAGGATGTGCCTGGTTGAAATTGAAGGCAGTGGTAAACTCATCACTTCATGTTCCTACCCTGTTGAAGAAGGAATGAGTATTCTTACGCATTCTCCAAGGGTTATCAACGCACGCAAAACGATCGTTGAACTTTTGTTATCAAACCATCCTGATGATTGTCTTTTCTGTTCAAGAAACAAAAACTGTGAACTACAGAGTTTATCAGAAGAACTGGATGTAAGACAACGAAGGATCATTGGCAAAAAGAACAATTATAGTCTTGATATCTCAGGATTAAGTCTCACCAGGGATCCGGATAAATGCATCCTTTGCGGACGTTGCATAAGGGAGTGTGAAGAAATCATCGGAGTGTCAGCAATTGATTTTAGTTTCAGGGGAAGCAAGACAATTGTTGGAACTTCATTCAACAAAGGTCTCAACACATCTTCATGTGTGAACTGTGGACAATGTCTGATGGTTTGCCCTACAGGTGCAATCTCTGAAAAATCGCATTTAAACCAGGTGATAGAAGCAATCAGCAACCCCGAAATGCAGGTAATTGTTCAATATGCTCCTGCTATCAGCGTTTCTCTTGCTGAAGAGTTTGGACTTGAAGCCGGAAGGGATATTAACGGTATCATGAATGCAGCTCTCAGAAAAATCGGGTTTAACAGAGTTTTTGATACCAGTTTCGCAGCAGATCTTACTATAATGGAAGAAGCTTCGGAATTGTTACACCGGATTGAGGATAAAAAGCCGCTACCAATGTTCACAAGCTGTTGCCCTTCATGGGTAAAATATGTGGAAGAATTCTGGCCTGCCATGCTTCCAAATCTTTCAACCTGTAAATCGCCGCAACAAATGATGGGGAGTATAATTAAAAATTATTATTCCAAAGTTGAAAAAACAGACCCCGCGAAAATATATTCTGTAGCTGTCATGCCGTGCACTGCCAAGAAATTCGAAGCACAGCGCGAAGAAATGTCAACAAACGGAATGGCCGATGTCAATGCTGTTTTAACTACTCGTGAACTAGCAAAACTTATCAGGATATTCGGTATAGACATAAATAAACTTCAACCGGAACCTGCTGACTCACCACTTGGAACAAGGACTTCAGCCGGAAAGATATTCGGAGTGAGCGGAGGTGTTATGGAAGCAGCACTCAGGACCGCACATTTTGTGATAACTGGCAAAGAACTCAATGAGCATAGATTTGCTCAATTAAGGGGTTTCCAGGGTATAAAAGAAACCAAAGTGAAAGTTGGCGATATGGAACTTAATGTTGCTGTTGTGAACGGACTCGGATATGCATTACCATTGATGGAAATAATTGCCTCCGGCAAAAGCAACATTCATTTTATAGAGGTCATGACCTGCAAGGGAGGTTGTATTGCAGGGGGTGGTCAACACATTGGCGCCAATACGGACGCTATCATTGCAAGAGGTAAAAGGTTGCACGATATTGATGAAAGAGAAAGCATCAATGTTTCACATCTCAATCCACAGGTCATGGAATTATACAATAAATTCCTTGGAAAGCCTCTGGGTGAAACAAGCCATGAATACCTGCATACCAATTATTCGAAACGTGAAGTATTAAAATAATAATGACAACAAAAGAAAACATATTACCACTGGTTTATACGATAAAAGAGCGTTGCAGGATATGCTACACTTGCGTAAGAGAGTGTCCTGCAAAAGCAATAAAGATCGTCAATGGTCAGGCTGAAGTTATAGCAAGTCGCTGTATTGGCTGTGGTAATTGTGTAAAGGTATGCAGCCAGGATGCCAAACAATATTACAAGGTCATGGACAATGTGCTTGACATGCTAAAAACTGACAATAATGTTGTCGCTTGTATTGCTCCAAGTTTCCCGGCTGAATTCAGCGAATTTGTAAATCACAAAACTTTTGTTGGAATGATAAAAGCAATAGGGTTTTCAAAAGTGCATGAAGTGGCTTTTGGGGCAGACCTTGTTGCCTTAAAATATAAAGAGATACTTCGCGATAATAAACTTCAGAATTATATTTCATCCGATTGCCCTGCAATAGTTACCTACATTGAAAAATACAATCCTGATATCGTAAAAAATCTCATCCCTATTGTTTCTCCGATGGGAGCTACAGCAAAAGTGTTGCATGAACTTTACGGAAAAGAAACAAAAATTGTTTTTATAGGTCCATGTATTGCAAAGAAATCTGAGGATGTTGAGATATGCGAGGTAATTACATTTCGCGAATTACGTGAATTGTTTCTCAAATTAAATATCTCTCCTGAGAATACCACACCCTGCGAATTTGACGAACCACTGGGTGGTAAAGGTGCAGTATTTCCGGTAAGCAGGGGATTGCTTTACAACCTTGAATCGGAAGATGACATTTTGAAAAGCAACAATATTGTTGCTGACGGGAGGTTAAATTTTGTTGAAGCAATTAAAGAAGCGGAGTCGGGTTTATCCAAATCAGATTTACTTGAACTGCTCTGTTGCAATGGCTGTATTAAAGGTGTAGGCATGACCCCATCGGGAAAAACCTACACCCAAATCGCTTGCATAAAAAAATATGCAAACGAAAAAATGGAGAACTTCAATTTGCAAAGCTGGCAGGAAAACATAGAACGTTTCAAAAACCTGGATCTTTCAAAAACTTTCGAGGCAAATGACCAGCGTATTCTTTTTGCTACAGATGACGAAATCACAAGAATCCTTAAGTTTCTCGGGAAAGAAAGTAAAAGTGATCACCTGAATTGCGGTGCATGCGGATATGACACTTGTGAAGAACATGCAATAGCAATCTACAAAGGAATTGCAGAACAGGAAATGTGTTTGCCTTTCACGATTGAAAAACTTCATAAATACAATTCAGAACTGGCGCTTTCTAATGACAAACTTGCCAATGTTCAGCTTGCTCTCAGGCAATCAGAAAAACTTGCTCACATGGGTCAGTTATCGGCAGGTATTGCACATGAATTAAATAACCCGCTTGGTGTGGTTATTATGTATAGCAATATTTTACTTGAAGAATGTCCTCCTGATTCTCAAATAAGGCAGGATCTCGAACTCATCACTCATCAGGCAGAAAGATGCAAATCAATTGTAAGTGGTCTGCTGAATTTTGCAAGAACAAACCAGGTGCGTTATGAGATGACAGGCATTGACTCGCTTATTAATGATTGCCTGAGTTCTTTAATCATTCCTGCTAACATAAAGATCAATGTAACAAAGAACCTTACTCTAACCAGCTTGCTGCTTGATAAGGAACAAATGGTTCAGGCTATCACAAATCTTATCAAAAATGCAATGGAATCAATGCAGGAAGGAGGACAAATTGAAATACACCTTGAAGAATCAGATGAAAAAATCCATATCAGTATTAAAGATTCAGGAACAGGAATCCCGAAAGAAAATATGGACAAGCTTTTCACACCTTTCTTCACAACAAAAGCTGTCGGAAAAGGCACCGGTCTTGGCCTGCCAACAGTTTACGGCATTGTGAAAATGCACAAAGGAGACCTTTTAGTTAATTCAAATAACGATCCTACAAAAGGACCAACCGGCACTACATTCACTATTGTATTACCAAAAAATAAAACCAATTAAAAATTTCATTGTTATGAAAACAAATAATAAAAAAGTACTGATTGCAGATGATGATCCCGATTTTTTAACTTTCATGGAAGTCAACACAAAACTTATGGGTTTTGAAGTTCATGCAGTCACAAGCCAGAAAGAAGCAGAAGAACAGTTAACTCTTTTCAAACCCGACCTTGCTATATTCGATCTTATGATGGAAAACAAGGACAGTGGTTTTATCCTCAGTCATAAGCTCAAAAAATTATATCCTGATGTTCCGGTTATTATTGCCACTGCTGTTACAGCAGAAACAGGATTGGTATTTGGTCTCAACAGTCCTGGTGAACGCTCATGGATAAAGGCTGACAGATATATTGACAAGAGTTTGCGACCCGATCAGCTTCAAAAAGAAATAAACAGTTTAATGAAGTAATAAAAAACAAAAGTCATGGAAAAGTTACTAGTGTTAGTGGTTGACGACGAGCCGGGGATACGTTCCGGGATATGCAGGATACTGAGAAATTACACCGTGGGATTCCCTTTCATGGAAGAAGATTTTGGATTCGACATTCATGAAGCGGCAACAGGAGAAGAGGCAATAAGTTTTATACAGGAAAATAAAACGGACATCATGTTGCTCGACAACAAACTTCCGGGAATACTTGGAATAGATGTTTTGGAATACGTCAGTAAAAACAAATACGATATTCAGGTCATGATGATCACGTCCTATGCATCCCTGGAACTTGCTGTCACTGCTACAAAAAACGGTGCTTATAACTTTGTTCCTAAGCCTTTCGTGCCTCAGGAATTAAAAGCTGCCATGGAGAGCATCACCAAGCATCTTTACCTGAAACGGATGACAAAAAAAATGACGGAGAATGACAAGGAACTGCGTCACCAGTTCCTCTCCGTTCTTTCTCATGAACTGAAATCTCCTATCAATGCTGTAGAAGGCTACATGAATATGATGCGTGAAAGACAGGCAGGTGATAAACTGGAAGATTATGATCAGATGATTGAGCGCTCTCTGTTACGAATGAAAGGCATGCGCAGTCTGATATCCGACATGCTTGATCTGACAAGGATAGAATCCGGCCAAAACAACAGGCATTTGCAGGAAGTGGACTTATTTGACGTGTCAAAATTTGCCATTGATACTTTTGAACCACTGGCAAAACAGAAGAACATAAAAATCTACCTTGATGCTCCTGAAAGTATCCTCATGAAAGCTGACAGACAGGAAATGGAGATAATTTTCAATAACCTGATCTCAAATGCAGTTAAATACAACAAGGAAAACGGGCAGATATACATCATCATCAAAGATCTGGGGAATGCGGTGAATATAATTATTGAAGACACCGGCATTGGCATGTCAGCAGATGATATTACCAAGCTTTTCCACGAATTTGTAAGAATAAAAAACTTAAGCACAAAAGACATTGTCGGAACCGGGCTTGGGTTATCAATTGTCAAAAAGATAGTTGAAATCTATAACGGGAACATTGACGTTTCCAGTAATTCCGGAAAAGGAAGCACGTTTACAATAACATTGCCGAGATATTGAAATAAAATAAAAAACAGGATTATGAAATTCGTACCGCAAAAATATGCAATCGAAGACATTCCTTTAAAGCCATACATTGACAATAAAGAAATTGAAGATCTGTTAAAGATCATTCCGGAACCGGGAGAAGTAAGCAAGATTATTACCAAAGCGCTTTCTAAAGAAAGACTCAGCCTCAGGGAAACGGCCATACTTATCAATTCTGAAGATTCGCGGCTGATTGACGAAATAAAAGAAGGAGCCAGAAAATTAAAAAAAGAAGTTTATGGCAATCGTATAGTTTTGTTTGCGCCATTGTACGTCGGAAACCTCTGTCGTAACAACTGTTCATACTGCGGGTTTCGTGCTTCAAACAAGGAAGAGATTCGCCACACACTCGATAATGAAGAATTGGTAAACAATGTCAAAGCGCTTGAAAACACAGGGCAGAAGAGACTGATTCTTGTGTTTGGTGAGCATGAAAAATATTCACCTGACTATATTGCCGAATGTGTCAGAACGGTTTATAAGGTGAAAGAAAAGAATGGAGAAATCCGCCGTGTAAATATCAACGCAGCCCCTCTCGAAGTTGAAGGATTTAAAAAAGTCAAAGATTCAGGCATCGGCACATACCAGATCTTCCAGGAAACTTATCATAAAGAAACTTATGGGAAATATCATCTGGGTGGGAAAAAAGCTGATTTCGAAAACAGGCTTACTTCTTTGGATAAAGCCCAGATAGCCGGAATTGATGATGTGGGTATTGGTGTTCTTTTTGGTTTGTACGACTGGAAATTTGAATTATTATCTCTTGTCCGTCATGTCAACCATCTTGAAGCATGTTTCAATGTAGGTCCGCATACAATCTCTTTTCCCAGGATACAGGACGCTTCCGTGATGGATAATTCATTTCCTTACAAAGTCAGCGATGAAGAATTTGTCCGGATAATCTCTATCCTTCGTCTTGCTGTGCCTTATACCGGCTTAATTCTTACTGCAAGGGAACCTGAAAATATCAGGAAAGAAGTTCTTGAATTCGGCTGCTCGCAAATAGATGCAGGAACAAAAATTGAAATCGGAGCCTATGCAAAACCCGATTCTGAAAAACAAAACCTGCGACGGGAACAATTCAAAATTAACGATGATCGCTCCCTGGCAGAAGTCATGGAAGAACTTATTGACAAAGGTTATCTCCCCTCTTTCTGCACATCATGCTACAGAAAAGGCAGAACAGGTCAGCATTTCATGGAATTTTCAGTTCCCGGGTTTATCAAAAAATATTGTACGCCCAATGCACTCCTCACACTTGCAGAATACCTGATGGATTATGCATCAGAAAACGTAAAAGAAAAAGGATGGAAGTTGATATTGAAAAATATTACCACTGTTGATAAATCGTTGCAAGAAGAAGTCATAAAAAGGCTTGTAAAAATTAAACAGGGAGAAAGAGATTTGTATTTGTAAATGAATTCAAACAATAAAATTATGTCAAAAGGAAGAGATAACAAACCGCACATTGGAATTTTTGGCCGTAGAAATTTCGGCAAAAGTTCATTCATCAATGCTCTCACAAAGCTTGATATTGCTATAGTTTCTGAAATTGCTGGAACAACCACCGACCCCGTAAAAAAATCAATGGAGATATTCGGTATCGGCCCTGCCATCATCATTGATACCGCCGGTATTGACGACAGCGGGGAACTCGGCGAAAAAAGAATTGCAAAAACACTGGAAGTTATTAAGCTAATTGATTGTGCCATCCTGCTTATAGCAAATAACATTTTCGGTGATTATGAAAAAATGCTTATTCAGAAATTCATCAAATTAGATATTCCATATCTGATCGTGCACAACAAAACCGATATTGAGCCTTTATTGAATTCAACAATAAAAACTATTGACCAATTCACAAACGCAATGGTTGTTGAATTTAGTTCACGAACAAAATTAAATATTGAAGGGATCATCGAAGCGCTTAAGAACACGATACCGGAAACAGCTTATAAAAACCCATCTTTATTAAAAGGCATCATTGAACGAGGCGATATTGTGATGCTCATCACGCCTGTTGATTCTGAAGCTCCCGAGGGAAGAATGATCCTGCCACAGGTAATGGCTATCCGCGATGTTCTCGATAACAATGCAATCAATATTGTGGTTAAGGAAACGGAAGCTGAATTATTTCTGAAAAAGACAGGAATCAAACCAAAATTAGTTATTACCGACAGCCAGGCATTCGGATTTGTAAATAAAATCATTCCTCCTGAAATTCCCTTAACCGGCTTTAGTGTTGCTTATGCCAATATGCGTGGCCCTTTTCATGAATACATCAATGGAACTTTAAAAATTGCCACGCTGAAAGATGGCGACAAAATATTAATTCTTGAATCGTGCACCCACCAGGTAAGTTGTGAAGATATCGGCAGGTATAAAATTCCACGCTGGTTGAAAGAATTCACAAAGAAAAAACTGGAATTTGAAACCGTTGCAGGCTTGAATGAAATAAAAAATCCCATTACAGATTATGCTTTGATTATTCAGTGCGGCGGATGTATGATCACACGCAAACAAATATTCAGTCGGTTGGCTGATGCCATTGAAGCAGGCGTTCCTGTCAGCAATTACGGGCTGACAATAGCTTATATCAATGGAATTTTTGACAGAGCAGTTGCACCATTTATTAAATAATTCATGACTATCCCATTAAATATTTTAACTGCCTATCTCCTTTGGTCAAGTTGAAGAATTCTTATAGATATTCACAGGAACAAAGAAGATCGTTATCGTAAGAATTTTTAGAAACTTTGAAATGTTGGGAGGTGAAGATGGAAAATGCTCCGTAGGAGCAATATCTTTGTAACAAAAAGTAAAGAGAGCAATGAAGCAGCGTAGCTGCGATATAAAAACCAGAAAGAGATTATAATAAGAAAGATGTCACAGCTACGCTGTTTTTGCTTCCTCCTGCAACCGTTAATTACAAAGATTAAATCACTACGTGATTAGTGCTTAAGCAGGATTAAAAACCTCATAGAGGTGGAATCTTTGTAGTAAAAATTCAAACGACAAAAATAAGCCCCATCGGGGCGATATCTATCGGATAGTCATGTTTAATAAGTATTAAAAAAACCGATTGCAATAATTTACCGGAACACTAATGAAAATAATTCATGAATACCGTAAGTGAAATATTATCCAAACAGGAACTGTCGAAGGCTGATATCATTTCCTTGCTTTCACTTACCACCAAAGAAGATCACGACACTCTGATTAAAAAAGCATATTCGGTCAAGGAAAGTTGTGTAGGGAAAAAAGATTATTTGAGGGGACTTATAGAGTTTTCAAATCAGTGCAAAAAAAATTGTTTCTACTGTGGCATCCGGGCCGGCAATACAAAAGTCAACAGGTATTCCATTTCCGACGAAGAAATTATCAATGTTGTTGATTTCGCTCAAAAAAACAAATTCACAGGCATTGTGCTGCAGTCAGGTGAGCAAAACAATATCGGTTTTACGAAAAGAATAACAGATCTGATAACCAAAATTAAGGAAGTAACAAACCCTGAATTCCGGATTACACTTTCACTGGGAGAGCAATCATTCGAAACATACAAAGAATGGTTCGATGCCGGGGCGCAACGATATTTGCTTCGCATTGAAGCTTCCAATGAAACGCTTTATAAAAAAATTCATCCCGTTAATGATTTGCACAATTATAAAACACGCTTGAAATGCCTTGAAAACATTCAGAAAGCGGGTTACCAAACCGGAACAGGAGTAATGATAGGATTGCCCTTTCAAACAACAGAATATCTTGCCGACGATCTTTTATTCATAAAAAAAATGGGCATTGATATGGTAGGCATGGGCCCTTATCTCGAACACGCTGACACGCCTTTATACAAATACAACGACATGTTGCTGCCTCTCCCTGAACGGTTCAACCTGTCACTTCGCATGATCGCGATTTTACGAATCATGATGCCTTTTATCAACATCGCATCAACAACAGCGCTTCAATCTATCATGAAAATGGGAAGAGAACGCGGACTGAAAGCCGGTGCAAATGTGCTGATGCCAAACCTTACACCCGGCAAATATAAAAGCAATTACCTTCTTTATGAAAACAAACCATGTATTGACGAAGAAGCTGACGAATGTCTTGACTGCCTTGCAAACAGGGTGAAGATGATAGGCGAAGAAATTGTGTACAACGAATACGGAGATTCAGAACATTTCACAAAACGGAAAACAATCAGGAAAACAGAAATATTCATCCATGGATAAACACACAGAATTTATAAAATCCGATAGAGTAAAGGCATTTCAACTGTTATAACATTCGAACAAAAACCACAAATGATGAAATAGCGCGTTGATCTATTACTTTGCATTAGAAATAGTGGTGATGATAATTTAAAGCATAATCAATTCGAAAATGAGTCAATGCATAAGCAATTTTAAAAGCTGTGTCTACCCTATTAATATTTCACTAGCATCTATTATTCCGCCTTGATATCATCCCGCATATATCTTCCTTAAATTAAAAAGGAAAGAATCAATTATACTTCCGATCATTGTTTCACGAACGAATATTTCTGGAATAAGGTGATGATTTCTGATCGGAAAAATTATGATCAAGAAATTTAAAATAGCCCGTGATGGCTATCATTGCCGCGTTGTCGGTGCAGTATTCAAAGTCAGGAATAAAAACTTTCCATCCCGCACTTTTTTGTTTGTTCAACAAGGCTTTTCTTAATCCTGAATTGGCTGAGACACCTCCAGCAATAGCAACCTGTTTGATGCCTGTTTTCTTTACTGCATTTTCAACTTTGTGCATCAGTATGTCAACGATCGTTGATTGAATAGAAGCGCAAAGATCGAATTTATTTTGTTCAATAAAACCCGGATCATCTTTCATTTTGTCACGCAGGAAATAGAGTATGGATGTCTTCAATCCGCTGAAACTAAAATCAAGTTCTTTGATGGAAGGATGCGGAAAAGGGAACTTTTTCGGGTCTCCTTGTTTTGAATATTTATCAATCAAAGGTCCGCCGGGGTATGGCAACCCGAGTATCTTTGCTGACTTGTCGAAGGCTTCACCGGCAGCATCATCAATGGTGCGCCCGATGACTTCCATATCAAAATGATCTTTGACGATCACAATTTGTGTGTGTCCTCCCGAAATGAGCAGGCAGAGAAAAGGAAAATCAGGGATATCTTTATCTCCGGTTGCCGGCTGAATGAAATGCGCCAGAATGTGTGCCTGTATATGGTCAACCTCTAGCAGAGGGATATTCAGGCCCATTGCAAAAGCTTTGGCAAACGAAGCGCCAACAAGCAAAGAACCCAGAAGACCGGGACCATTGGTAAAAGCAACGGCATTGAGCTGGTTTTTTCGTATCTTTGCATGTTTCAAAGCATGCTCGATTACAGGAATGATGTTTTGCTGATGGGCACGTGAGGCGAGTTCAGGAACAACACCTCCATAAGTCTTGTGCACATCCTGGTTAGCGGTGAAATTTGAAAGGATACGGGTTTCATTGATCACAGCTGCCGATGTGTCGTCGCAGGATGATTCTATTCCTAAAATAAAAATGCTCATTAAAAAGTTAGAAGGTTTGTAAGGTTTATAAGGTTTGTAAAGTTTTTAAAGTTCATAAAGTTTAAAAGACGTTAGAGGTTTTGAACAATTCATTGTTATAATTTTTTTATTCTTCAAAGAGTTTGCAATTGAGTTTTAGTTTTACTTTGAACATTTTATCCAAATATCCGTTTGCTTTTTTAGTTTTTAAAAATAATTTTCAAAGGTATCAAAAAAACAGGAAAAATAGGGCTTTACTTTTTACTGGCAGTGTTGTCGCTGCCGGCAGCATTGTATTTGCTGCTGCAATTTAGTTTTGTACAAACCATTATTGCAAAAAAAGCTGCTTCGGTTTTATCAGAAAAATTGCACACCGAAGTGACCATCGGGAAAGTGGATGTCTCCATGTTTTTAGATATTGTTCTTGAAGATGTAGAAGTAAAGGATCTTCATCACAAAACCTTTCTTGATTCAAAAGCCATCGTGCTCGATCTGAATGATCTTTTTCTGAACAGAAATGTGATCAGCATCAACGATATTGTTTTAAAAGATCTCAACCTGAATATCATTAAATATAAGAACGAAAAAACTTTCAATTTTCAATTCATTGTTGACTATTTTAAATCAAACGACACCACAAAAAGCGGTAAAAGCTGGAAAATAAATATTGGTTCAGTGAAGCTGATCAACACAAATTTCAAGTTCATTGATCAGAACAATGTGCCGCAAAAAGGCATCACCGACTTCAATGACCTTGAGCTAAGCGGCATCAACACACAGATTGTGAACCTTGCAATTATCAACGACTATATCTATGCCGACATCCGTTCATTGTCAATGAAAGAAAAGAGTGGTTTTTACCTGAAGAGTTTTTCAGCGATCACAAAGATCAGTCCGCTTGGAATTGACATGAAGAATCTTCACATCGA
>CAISZK010000194.1 GCA_903889915.1 uncultured Bacteroidota bacterium | reverse complement strand
TAATCGGGTTTGAAAACCTCGTAGAGGTGAAATCTTTGTAATAATGATACATGTCACGAAAAGGAAGCCCCATCGGGGCGATATCTTCGGAACATCATATTTTATGCGGTTTTAATGACGATTGTAATAATTTCTCCGGACACTAATGATTCAAAAATAAACAACCATGTCAACAGCCGAACTTAACGGAATTAAACTTAATCTGATTTCGTGGATTAATCAGCTTTCAGATGTTGATCTTATAACTTTTCTTGATGGAATGAGAATTTCAAGATCGAAAAATGATTGGTGGGATGAACTTTCAGTTGATCAAAAAAAGCATGTACTTGCCGGTCTCAAAGATGCTGAAAATAATAAATTAATGGACTCAAAAAAATTTTGGGAAAGTTTAAGCAATGCCTAAAACAAAGATAACTTCTATCTTTTGGACTGAACAAACTTTGCAAAATGCGATAGTGTCTTGAAACCCAAAACTCGAAACTTTAAACTTGAGTCTGCTCCGAAAAGTAATAAAACACAAAAATGCCGCTAAGACCCTAAGACATCAAGATACGCAAAGCATTGAAAAGCAAGTTTGTTTTTTTTGCAAAACTTCGAGTCTTTGAGACTTTGTGGCAAGAAAAAGACTTATCGGATTTGACTCAAGAAAGGATTTATAAAAACCCTTCAAATCAAAGCAAGCACAAAGGCCCCCTTTGGAATTTGGAATTTGAGACTTGGAATTTGAGACTTGGAATTTGAGACTTGGAATTTTAAATCACAATCCTCTTAATAATCCTCATCCTATGCGTGTATTTCTTCAGGTTATTGTTGTATATCCCCTCATGATCCAGCGTATCCGTATGCACGCGGCCTGAGGCATGGATGATGGTGTTGCTGTTTACGATTATACCCACATGGATGATATTTCCTTCCTCATTATCAAAGAATGCAAGATCGCCGGGTGCTGCTTCCGAAAGAAAATTGACAGTCGTCCCTTGTTCAGCCTGCTGACTGGCATTTCTCGGAAGTTTAATTCCGCTGAGTTTATAGGCCATCTGAACAAAACCTGAGCAGTCAATACCGAAAGGAGAACGACCGCCCCACAGGTATGGAGCATTGATGTACATGAAAGCATTTTCAGTGATCGTTCTTTTATCCACAACCTCCTTGTCAGTGCGCACCATTCCCTCGAAAACATACTTTTCATCATCAAGATAAAAACATTTATTCGCAACAAACGGTAGCGTGCTGCCAAGCACCAGCGGCACCATGTATTGTTTGGTTTCGTTAAAAAGCAACTGCACAATGTCCATGGTGATGCATGAGCTGAAATTCGTAAGGTTGTCGAAAGCTTCGTTGTAAAGAGGCAGGTATTGCTTGTCGCTTATCCATCCTTCAAAACCATCGTAACTCATTTTAATTTTCACCCAATCATCGGTTCTTTCGGTGATCTCAAACAGTTCGCCAAACAGCAACTGTGTTACCATTTCGCTTTTGTGCGAAGCTTCGCAGCGAACAGGAACAATACTTAAATTACACTTTCCAAAACGCATATTTCTACGTTAATTTTCTTTGCAATTTTAGTGAAAAATTATGGATAATTGGAGATTTAAATTTTGAAACTGTTCGAAAAATAATAAATGCTAAAATTACCACTAAAACACAAAGACACTTCACCCCGTGGGATAACTCAGTTTTTAAGATACTTATTAAATCTGAAAGATATCCAACGGGGTAAAAACCGCAAATGCAAGTTTTTAATAAATTACAATTTCGAGGTCCCGCATGTGTGCATACGCGTCAAGCTAAGCGTAGGAAATTCGGGGAAATAGTCACGTAGTGACGGTATATTGGTAGAAAAAATAATCAGCATCAATCAAAAGTCACGTAGTGACGATATAATAAATGTGATCAATTCAATGATGTTATATGGTTCAAAATGATGTCGTACCTACGGCACTTTTGTTTTCCCACATTTGATTTTCTACCAATATACCGTCCTTATAGGACTTTCTCCCGGAAAAATGATTCCTTTGCTTGATGCCAATGCGCACGTGCGGGGATGGTGTTTTCGTGTTTTTGTGGTAAAAAGAACTTAGGGGAAATAAAATAAATAAACTGCTTATCTCCTTCTGTCAAGTTGAAGAATTTTTATAGATTTACACAGGAACAAAGAAGATCGTTACCGTGAGAATTTTTAGAAAATTTGAAATGTTG
>CAISZK010000193.1 GCA_903889915.1 uncultured Bacteroidota bacterium | reverse complement strand
ATACTTATGGCGAATGGACCGAGTGGGTTGCAGGCAAAACTGGTAAGTAATTTCGATGTAATCCATGATTTCGGAAGATTGCTCAATATCTTCATTGCGTATGCGCATATTTTCGGTGAGTATGCGCATATCTTTTTTGCGTATAAGCATACCTTCCGAAGATTGCCTAATACCTTTTGAAGGTATTAGCATATCTTCCTTGCGTATGCGCATATCTTCCGAAGGTTGCTTAATACCTTTTGAACGTATGCGCCTAACTTTTTGCGTACGCGCTTACCTTCCGAACTTATGTTACTATCTTCTTCCCCCACTTAAATATCATCAGGTTACAAGCATCAAACTGCAGCCCCTTTGCGATAGAATTCCAAACAGGGACTGTTGTTTTTGAATATTGTGCCTGCAAAAGACAAACATTGTAATGTTCCTTCCCATACTTTACGCCAAAGAGGATATGCTATACGACAATTTGATTACACCTGGATTTGTAATGCGAAAGATAATGATCGCCCACGTTCGGGCGCGTCTCCTGACATGTTCGTAAAATCAAAGCTGCTATTTTGAACATGGTTTTTAAGGAATATTATCAATGAGAACCCGTTTGAAACGCGCTCTAACGAAGGCACAAAATAATCAAACCTCAGCATCCCGCCTGCAATCAAACCTGAAATGCAATTTTTATTCTGATTTCTGTCGTCAGGATTTTTTTAGTACTTTTACATCGGGAAATAAATATCCGTAATAAGCACTTGCCTGAGCGGTTATAATGAACATTATCACTATGTTCTATAGTTAATTGTTCTGAGACATAAGAAATATAATCCAAAATAAAACAACTAATTTTACAAAAAAATGAAAGACAGCTTGCATCCATTTGAAAGAGAATTGTCTGTTTCAATAGCAGACATTGAATTAGAATTACGAGGGGTTAAAGAAATTGTCTGGGCAGATTTTTGGCTAAATCCAAGAAGATTGCGAGGAAGCGATTTCTTAATGCGATGGTCACAAGGTGTATGGAGTGAACACAGATTGACAGATTCTGTGAATAAAACCAACCAGTTTTATGCTATACCATACGGACCAAGTGGAACAGCTCCTGATAATGATGTAAGGGCGTTTGAACTATATTTTGAACGTCTTGAAAAGGCTGGGCTTGGAAATATTAAACGACCGGACCTTTTAATTTTTAAAATTGAAGATAAAAACTTTGTTGACAAATTTCTTGAAAGTATTGGTGGTGTAGAAGAATTACCATTTATTACTGAAGACAAATTACAAAATCTTATTCATAAAGCTATCATTGCCGTTGAGTGTGAAAACTCACTTTGGATAGCAGAGAAAATGCCCGATTATAATACACCTCTCAAAGCACAAAAGCGTCTTGATGGGAAGTTGGGACTTTCTAAAACAGCGGTTCTTCCAACTGTCATAATCAAAGAAGAGGATAGAATTCCTTTAAGCAAGTGGCAGCAGGAAAATAAAATTCCAATTCATGTGTGGCATGTCTTCTTTGACAGGGCTTACGGACTTTCTTTTGATGAGGCTCAGCGCTTAGTCGCTGAAGGATTAATATTGCCTACGGAGCAGGTTTTTCAAGCTCCAGGAGGAGCCACTACAAAAAAAGCGATTTACAAATATTATTATCATTATGCTTACTCTCTTGGAATTGCAAATGAAAGACCTCAATTAGTTCCTGCATTTATTGAGGACAAGAACGGACATATTTTACCTTATGTTAAATTTGAAGGTGGTTCGCTTGAAATTACAACGGATGCAATAACCATTTTAAAACGACTCTAATGGGAAAAGTCATTTCACATCAAAAGTTGCCAACAGAATGGGGCGCAAGAGAAATCCTTCGTGACAAAGGGCAATTTTGGACTCCGAGTTGGGTTGCAGAGGCAATGGTTGAATATGTTTCAAAAGATACAGATTTGGTTTTTGACCCTGCAACAGGCAGAGGTGCATTTTATGAAGCATTACTTAAACTCAACAAGCCTGATGTTTCGTTTTACGGAACAGACATTGACAACGAAGTTTTATCAGATAAAATATACAATCAAGAAAACTGTTACATAGAAGAAAGAGATTTTATTAAAAATCCTCCCTCGAGAAAGTTCAAAGCGATAGTTGCGAATCCTCCTTACATCAGGCATCATCGCATTGATGAAGAAACAAAAAATTTGCTAAAACAACTTTCATTAAGCATTACGGGAGATACCATTGATGGCAGAGCAGGTTATCATATTTACTTTTTCATACAGGCATTAAACCATTTGGAAAAAGACGGCAAACTTGCTTTCATTATGCCTGCCGACACCTGCGAAGGTAAGTTTTCAAAGAATCTTTGGAAATGGATTTCAGAAAAATTTTGCATTGAAAGTGTTATTACATTTGATGAAGGGGCTACACCCTTTCCAAATGTTGACACCAATGCAATCGTATTTCTAATTAAAAATTCAAAGCCAAGTAAAACGCTGTATTGGGTTAAAGCTAATCAAGCTTATTCTACAGACCTTTTCAATTTCATTTCATCTGACTTCAAACAACAAAAGTTTGAAACCCTTGATGTCATTATCCGTCAACTCAAAGAAGGAATTGCAACAGGATTTTCAAGACCAGAGCAAAATCATAACGGGTTTAAATTTCATTTGAATGACTTTGCAAATGTAATGAGAGGCATTGCAACCGGTTCAAATGAATTTTTCTTTTTGACTGCACAACAGGTAAAAGAATTAGATATTCCACGAGAATTTTTGAAAAGAGCAGTTGGCAGAACTAAAGATGCAACTGAAAGTATATTGACTGCACAAGATGTTGAGCAATTAGAAAAAGAAAATCGTCCCACATATTTGCTTTCAATAAATGGACATGATAAATTACCTGAAGCAATAATCGCCTATTTGAAAGTTGGTGAAGAAATGGGATTACCTAACCGTTCCTTAATTCAGCAACGCAAGCCGTGGTATAAAATGGAAAGACGTGAAGTGCCGCCTTTGCTTTTTGCATATCTTGGCAGACGAAACACAAGGTTCATAAAGAATGAAGCAGGTGTTTTACCCCTAACTGGTTTTCTTTGTGTTTATCCGATTTATAACGACAAAGAATTCATTGATAAACTTTGGCAATCGCTTAATCATCCTGATACTTTAGAAAACCTAAAACTTGTTGGTAAAAGTTATGGTTCAGGAGCTATCAAAGTTGAGCCAGGAAACTTAAATAAACTTCCAATTCCTGATCACATTGTAAAACAATTTGAACTCAAACGACCCTATAAAACTCCGGAAGGACAATTTGAACTATTTCGAGAACCCAAACAAAAACGATAGATAATTCAAAAAAATTAGAATGAATTAAAAAAACTATTGCAATTTCTTTTACAATAGCATCAGTTCAAAATGCGCATCTGGTCCCTACATCCAAAATATCTTGACCCAAAGGGTTTCGTTGCTCTTTGGCGTGAAGCGCTTTTGGCAAAGAATGTTCTGGAAGGCAAAACAGTGGGCTATCGGAATCATCCGCAACTCAATCGCTTTAGAGATTCCGAAAATCCGCTTGAAGCAATTAACCAATATTTGAGTAACATTTATGATGAATCTGTTGAAAGACATTATGCTTTTGACAGTTCTAAATTCAGAAAACCAATTGTGCCGTTATTCCTTACGGTCACAGAAGGGCAAATAAAATTTGAATGCGGGCATTTGCTTGGCAAATTAAAAGTGCGTGACAGCAATTTGTATGAAACACTAAAAGAAACGACAACTATTCTCCCTCACCCAATGTTTAAGATCGTTAAAGGGGATATTGAGAAATGGGAAAAAGTTACATAGACTACAAAAGTTTTGAAAACTTTTGTAGTCTTAATGCGGTAAGGACGGGCAGGTTTCTTAAATCCCCCAAAATATTGTTCATTTTTCTCCCCATAATTTTTTATCAACAACCGTAATTCAAATTTCTTTTTGGTTAACTTTACCAATTCAAAATTGCAGTGATTCTGCCTTTCAAATTTTCAAAGATATTATGCCTGATTTTACTCATTTACATGTCCATACACAGTATTCCATTCTCGACGGTCAAGCCGACATAAAAGTTTTGCAGACCAAAGCTGTTGAGTACGGAATGAAAGCCATTGCCATTACTGATCATGGGAATATGTTCGGGGTGCTTGAGTTTTACAAGAAGGCAAAAGAGATCGGGATAAAACCTATCATCGGATGCGAGATGTATGTGGCCGAAGGCAATCGTTTTGAGAAAAAAGGAAGGGAAGACAGGAGCGGCTATCACCTGATACTGCTTGCAAAAAACCTTGAAGGATATAAGAATCTGTGCAGGCTGTGTTCGTTTGCTTTTAAGAAAGAAGCGTTTTATTACACACCAAGGATAGACATGGACCTGCTGCGGCAGTATCATGAGGGACTGATAGCATCGTCGGCCTGCCTGGGCGGCGAGATTCCTTACACACTGCTGCATCAGAATGACGAAGCCAAAGCGGAAGAAGTGCTGAAGAATTACCTTGATATTTTTGGAGAAGATTTCTACATAGAGCTGATGGATCACGGCATGGAGGACCAAAATCATGTGAACCCCATGCTGATGAAATTGGCTGCCAAATTCAATGTGAAGCTGATTGCTACCAACGATGTTCATTTTGTGAACGAAGATGATGCAAAAGCCCACGACATACTTGTGTGCCTGAACACTGGCAAAGATTACGAGGATCCATCAAGGATGCGCTATACGGGCAATGAATACCTCAGGTCGCCTGAGGAAATGGCACAACTGTTTCACTATTGTCCGGAAGCCCTTGCAAACACCCAGGAAATTGTTGATAAGATCGAAGAATTCAAACTTGAGCATTCGGTTATTTTGCCAACCTTCCCGATACCTGAAGGCTTCAAAGATGATAACGATTACCTGCAATATCTGACGTTTGAAGGAGCCAAGCGGTGTTATCCCGACATGACAAAAGAGGTTAAAGAGCGTCTTGACTATGAACTGGACGTTGTGGTGCAGAAGGGCTTTGCAGGCTACTTTCTGATAGTGGCTGACTATATCAAAGAAGCGAAGAAAATGGGTGTTGCCGTGGGTCCCGGTCGTGGATCAGCTGCAGGTTCAGCGGTTGCTTTTTGTGTGGGCATCACCGGCATTGATCCATTGAAATACAACCTGCTTTTCGAACGTTTCCTGAATCCTGAAAGGCCCACCATGCCCGATATTGACGTGGATTTTGATGATGACGGCAGGGAGGCTGTGAAAAATTATGTTGTTGAAAAATACGGGAAGGAAAGAGTTGCCCATGTGATCACCTTTGGAACGATGGCTGCAAAATCGGCCATTCGTGATGTGGCAAGAGTTTTGAAACTTCCGTTGCAGGAAGCCGACAGGCTTGCAAAGCTGGTACCTTTTGAAGCAAAAATGACTTTGAAAAAAGCATTTGAAGATGTTCCTGACCTTCGAAAGGCCAAAGAAACAGGAAGCCAACTGGTGAAAGACACATTGAACTTTGCCTGCCAGCTTGAAGGTTCCATAAGGCATACTGGAGTTCATGCCTGTGGTATTATTATAGGCAAAGATGATCTGATGGAGCATTTGCCCATGAGCACTTCCAAAGATGCCGACCTGATGGTGACGCAATATGAAGGTGAACAGGTGGAATCGGTGGGCATGCTCAAGATGGACTTCCTGGGACTGAAAACCCTTTCGATCATCAAGGATGCCATTGAAAATATTGAGATCCGTCATGGTGTGAAAATAGATATTGACACCATCCCGCTTGACGATGAGCTTACTTTTAAACTTTATCAGAAAGGCGACACTGTAGGTACTTTCCAGTTTGAATCGGAAGGTATGCGCACATATCTGAAAGACCTGAAGCCTACAAATATTGAAGACCTGATAGCGATGAATGCACTTTATCGCCCAGGGCCAATGGACTACATTCCTTTATTCATCAACCGCAAACAGGGAAGAGAAGCTGTGGTTTATCCGCATGAATGGCTCAAAGACCTGTTGCAACCCACTTACGGGATCATGGTTTACCAGGAACAGATCATGCAGACTGCACAGATCATGGCCGGCTACACCCTCGGCGCTGCTGATATGCTGCGACGGGCCATGGGCAAGAAGAAGAAGGAAGTGATGGAGGGTGAAAGAGCCAAGTTTGTGGAAGGTGCAATGACACTCAATGTTGAAAAGGCAAATGCCAATGAGGTTTTCAACGTGATGGAGAAGTTTGCACAATACGGATTTAACCGTTCACACGCTGCTGCTTATTCCGTTGTTTCGTATCAGACGGGATACCTGAAAGCGCATTATCCTGCAGAATACATGGCTGCTGTGCTCACCCGAAATCTGAACGACCTGAAGAAAATCACTTTCTACATGGATGAGTGTAAGAGGTCGGGAATTCCTGTGCTGGGACCTGATGTTAACGAAAGTGTGATGAAGTTTGTGGTGAACACCAAAGGCGAGATCCGTTTCGGGCTTGGAGCACTGAAGGGTGTTGGCGAAGGAGCCGTTGAAGCAATCGCCAATGAAAGAAAAGCCAAGGGGCCTTACAAAAGTATATTTGATCTGGCCACGCGCGTCAATCTGCGTGCTTGCAATAAACGTTGCCTCGAAGCATTGGCAATGGCCGGAGCTTTCGATGGCTTTGAAGGAAGTCACAGGGCGCAATACCTGCATAAGGAAAATAACGAAGACACCACATTTATTGATAAGGTGATCCGCCATGCGAATATGATCACCGAAAAGAAATCGCAGTCGCAACACT
>CAISZK010000192.1 GCA_903889915.1 uncultured Bacteroidota bacterium | reverse complement strand
TTGATTTGAAAGATCAAAAGTGAAAAATAATTTGAATGTAAAATGTAAAATGATGAATTTAAAATGTAAAAGTGAAGTGAGAAGTTGGGTCACTCGTTGGGAAACGAGCGCCAACAGGCATTTAAAGTTTTTTTTATGGTCATGAAGTTTTTTATAAATTTACAAAATTATTGCCGGAGGGTTAAATGATAGCCGAGGGTTTGCGAAAAGAGACTGAAAATGCAGAAGGAATTTGAAGAGTGTGATGTAGTGATATGCGGAGGCGGACCTGCGGGGATGACGGCTGCACTGGCTTTGGCTGATTCGGGATTGAAGGTTGTGGTGTTGGAAAAGGAACATTTTCCGAGGGAAAAAATATGCGGAGGGGCTGTGGCGGCTTACGTTCCAAAGGTGCTGAACACTATCAACCCTGCATACAAACAGGCATTGGAGGAATTCACACTAAAGGAAGAAGTGAATACCTGCCGTGTGTTTGCACCCAACGGCAAGGCTTTGGATCTTACTTTTAGCGAAAGCGGTTTTATCAGCAAGAGGCTGGACTTTGATAATTTTCTTTACAGGATGGTTTCACAAATTTCATCTGTGAAAGTGATGCAGGGCACGAAACTGACGGATGTGAAAATTACGGACGAAAGTGTTTTTATTTCAACAAACAACGACATCAGAATAAATGCAAAGTTGCTGATCGCAAGCGATGGCGCGCACAGTGTTGCCAGGAAAAAACTGACACAGGACACCATTGATCTTTATCACCACTCGGCTGCAGTGCGGGCTTATTACAGGAATGTTGAAGGGATGACTGCGGGGGTTTATGAACTTCACTTTTGCAAGGATATTCTTCCGGGATATTTCTGGATTTTTCCTTTGCCTGACAACTGCGCCAATGTAGGACTTGGAATGCTTTCACGGCATATTGCGGTCAATAAAGTCAACCTGAGAGATGAAATGCTGAAGATCATTCAGAGTGTCCCCTATATTCAAAAGCGGTTTGCAAATGCAGAAATGACGGATGAAATCAGGGCTTACGACCTTCCACTGGGATCGAGGAAAACGATCATTTCAGGCAAGAGGTTCTTGCTTTGCGGAGATGCTGCATCACTGATAGATCCTGCAACCGGCGAGGGAATCGGGCAGGCGATGGTGTCAGGAAGATATGCGGGATGGCAAGCAAAAGCATGTTTTGAAAAAAATGATTTTGGCGCTGACTTTATGAAGCAATATGATAAAACGGTTTATGATAAATTGTGGTTGTCGAACCGCAGGCGCTACAGGCTGCAAAAGACGATTGACAAGAGACCATGGGTGCTGAATTTTGGAGTGAATTCGGCATTAAATTTCAGGTTTATTCATCGGATGATTGAGAAGTTTATTGCGCAGTCGTAGGAGAGAATTTAAGGAAAGAGACCGGTAATTGAATGGAATAGTCCAAAGAGTAATAGCGTGGGGAGAGTGATGGAATAATCTTATTGAAAAAGAATGCTAAGGCTGTACAATATTATAATCTCTTTATACTGGCTGTATGCTCACATTGGATTTGCATTTTCAAAAAAGGCGGGACAATGGGTTAAGGGCAGGCAAAACTGGCGGAATAAACTTAACGGCAAGATCAACAAAAATGACAAGTGGATATGGTTTCATTGTTCTTCACTGGGAGAATTTGAAGATGGCAGAACCTTCATTGAATCCACGCGGAGAAGATATGCAGAAGTGAAAATTTTACTGACATTTTATTCACCTTCCGGCTATGAGAATATGAAGCAATACGGATCTGCTGACCTGATCATGTACATGCCGTTTGATTTTAAAAAAAATGTGAAAGATTTTCTCAACATCGTCAACCCCACAGCAGTTTTTTTCATCCGATCGGAAATCTGGATGAATTATGTATTGGAAATAAAAAGGAGGGAAATACCTTTTTACCTGATATCACTAAACCTGAATCATAAAAGTAAGTTTATAGCATGGCCTTTCGGTCGCCTGTATTCGCGGGGGTTCGGAACTTTCGACATTATTTTTTGTCAAAACGAAATGACGGCATCAATTGTACATTCCTTATCAGGCAATCAAAATTTGGAAGTGGCAGGTAATACGAGAATAGACAGGATTAAAGAAGTAACTGATAAAATTTATGAAAACAAGAAAATTGAAAATTTTATTGGTAAAAACTATTGCATCGTTGCTGGCAGCGTATCATTGCATGAAGAAAAAATGATTTATGAGTCAATGAAAAAAATAAAAAACATTCCTGTCAGATGGATCATTGCACCGCACACAATCAATAAGGAAAGGATAGAAAAAAGTGTAAGAAAAAATTCAGGAATGGTGGCTTCATTGTCTGATTATACGAATACCGGTAACCACAAAATTCTTTATATTGACTGTATAGGGATACTGCCCTACGTTTACAGATATGGCAACATGGCTATAGTCGGAGGAGGATTCAGCAAGAAGGGAATTCACAACATTATTGAACCGGCCATGTATGGCCTTCCTATAGTTTTTGGTCCAAATCACCGCAACTATGATGAAGCTCTGGAAATGCTGGCGAATAATTTTGCAAATATTTATAAGAACAGCCGTGATCTGGCAATGAGCATTGAAAATTTCTTTCAACACAGAAATGATAAAGCTTTTCAAAACGAAATCAAAAAACAAATTTCCAGCAAAACAGGAGCAACAGGAAGAATTGAAAGCATCCTCAATGCCAGATTAGACGAGGTATTGTTTTAGTTGACTCGAAAATAAAATGTGCAGTGCTGCTTAATCAAAACAAATGTTGATGAATTTCTCTTTATTTTCAAACACCAAAGAAGCAAGGATAAAGTCCTCTATGTAGTCAATGTCTATGCTTTCGATATAATTCATTTCAAACATGAAGGGTTTTTTGCCAATTCTATTAAAGTTATTTTCAACAAATGACTTCCTGGAAAAAATAAAAAAATTAGAATTTTCAGAATAGAGGGGATCCAGGTATTGGGTTTGCAAAGACTCTGTCAGCTTATGATTAACGGGGGTTCCATCGGGCAGGTAAACCCTTTTCAAAATCTTATCAACAGAAAATAGCGAATCGTATTCCGGCAATTTTTCGAAATAGCATCGAATAGCACTCTCCAGCGTTTTTAAAGAAAGAAGCGGGTTGGTAACATGGGTTTGAAGAAAATACTCGCCCTCTGTTTTTGAAATTACATATTTAATGATATCACTGCCCGAAATATGATGGCCCAAAAGAAATTCAGGACGTGACTGAACTTCGACTTTCGTGCAGCTATCAGGGATTTTGTTTTGCAGATCCGGGCAATCAGTGTTGATAATAATTTTACTTATCAACTCACAATCCTGAAGCTTTGAAATGACATGAGTAAATAAAGGTTTTCCAAAGAAATCTCTGAAATTTTTATTTTCTACCCGTTCAGACTTTTGCTTTACAGGGATAATTGCTATCATTGACTTCATGTTGATATTTTTAAATTAGCACAATATTAATTGAGGGAAAAGCAAAATTTTAATGAGATTGTAAAAAGCAAAGATAGGAAAGTTGCCGATATTACTATTTTTTACAAATCAAAAAAATAGCCCTGTCAAATTTAATGACAGGGCCACATTATTCAATCATTTTTCTATTAAACAGGTACTATCTTCATTCCAAATTGATCGTTGTTTTAACGCTGAATTTGGGACTTCATATTCCTAGTAAAATACACGTGTCAGATTAAAACCAAGCATCAGACCACTTTTGGTACTTCCTTTGCGTGCAAACAGGTTCTGATTGTAAACCATATTGCGCTGGTAGCTTATGCCGCTGGCAGTAGTTACAAAAAGCTGGAAAGAATGGGCGGCAGATGAAGAAAATTCAAATCCCATTGCGATCGTTGGCTTAGGGTTTGTCAAAGTTTCAGTTTCAGGAACCAAGATCTTGTTGAAATTTTTATCGAATTCACACATGAAGGCAATCACAGATGTAAACTTCACTCTTGCCAGCGCCGAAATGCCAAAGTTACTATTTTTTCTTATAGGGATTCCTGCAGGAACATGGCCTGTTGAGTCCTGCTGCACTGATGGGTTTGCAACCTGAACCAGGTTATAATGTGAAAAAGTTGGAGCCACTTGCAGATTGAAATATTTGCAAAAACTGCGCGAGATCAGAATTTCGGTGAAGTAGGAAAGACGGTCAACTTCATAAAATGTATGACCCGGTGCAATGATCTTGTCTGTTGTCCTGGAATCATAATACATGGCACCGTACCAGGTAATGGAGAGTGGAATCTTGCCATTGGTGGTTTGTTTTAAAGCAGCCCATTTAAGGCTTCCCTGCATTGTCATTGGAGTGCTGGTGGATCCAATTCCAAACTGGATATCTTTGAACACCGGAATTTTTGATTTGAATCTATGGTTCAAACCAACACCGATATTGGCTGAAGAATATATTCCCCATGCGAGTGTGTGGCCAGAATTGAAAGGACCGAATCTGTGACTGATCTCCATTTCGGTTGTTCCGGGATCATTGATAATGCAGGTTTGATTTTCGAGAAAAACACCGCTGACATAAGTGTCGGTAACGGGTTTGTTGGTATCTGTTTTTTTATCCTGGCTGTAGAGGTTGGCCTGACCGAATAAAATAAAAAGTAAAGTGGCTGCAATGACCATTGGCAATGTTCTGTTGCAAGATTTCATGTTTCTCATCATCATTTTTCTTGTTAAGTGAATTAAAAATTGCTTTTTCTTTAAAATAAGAATTAATTATTGTGGGCTCCTTCGGTTATCCATGTCAGAATCTTTGCATCAAAACCGGCAGGTGCATAGGCTGCCATTGTGCCTGAGTGAATTTTTAAATAAATGATGCTGCTGGAAGGAGTGGCCGTGTTGACAAGTGCGGGTGTGACTGCCATTAAACTGCCATAAGAGGAGAATTCTGAGTGGCATCCCACACAATTTGTATTCAGGGCAGGTTGAATGTCTGTTGAATAATGTACAGTTGCGGCAGTATCATTAGGTGAGTGAGGTGTGTAAGGAATCACTGTTGGTTGGACACTATCTTTGTAACAACCCTGAAACATTCCTGCGATCACGAAGGCTCCGATAATGAATGCTGCAAGAAAGAGCTTCCCTGAATTCATCTTTTTTGACAAAAAAATTGTTTTTTGATTTTTCATGTGCTGATAGTTTTTGTTATTTAAAAAAATTAATAAAAGTGAGTATTACGGTTACGTTATTGATAATTTCTATTTAAAAAACGAAGGAAAATAATTAATAAAATTCTGATAACTGATGAACTATTTTGCGCTGATGTAATGGTATTGAAAACTTAAAAAAAATTAATGTTGATTCAATTTCTAAATTTTAATCATCAAATTTTGATGCAACTATATCACACTTATCCTATAATTATTATTGCGCAAAATTAAGATAACTTTTAGAACTCCGACTTCTGTTAACAAAATTTAGCAACTCTTTACTATATGTTATTGAAACTTTAAAAAAGATCAAAAAGATATCTACTGATTTTACCGTTACCTTTATTTATACAACTGACGATGGCAATCCATGCAGTTGGATTCCTTCCAGGCATCACCAACATCAACAGGGTGGATAAAAGGAACAGCTTTTTCAATGGTTGAGTACTTAATATCATCTCTCTTGCCTTGTGCAAGTATGGTATGACACAGATCACAACTTTTCGAGATCACTTTTCCATCATCAGATTTAAACCTGTTGTTATGACATCTGAAACATCCCATAGTCTCCAAATGTCCTATATGGCGAGGGTATTTGGCATAGGTGACTTTCATTTCAGGAAATGCATTGTTGGAATAAGAGTCAATTATTTCGTCAATCGCATAATTGATCACCTTTGAATATTGCTTGTAAATTGAAGGATATTTTTTCTTATAAAAACTCAGTATTCTTGTTCTTATTGTTCTATACGCAGAATCGCTGGACGAAAACTCATCATAAAGCACTTCCATAGCAGCTTTTTTCAACCATGGCATTGACGTTGGAATTTTGGCCGCAGCGAATAAATCATTTACGTAATGGGAAGGTGAACGGTATTCATGAGAAGGGCGATTATGACAATCCATGCAATCCATCTGCCGGGTTTCAACATTTTTCAGGGAATCTTTTGTCACGCTAACTTCTTCATCATTGAAAACGGTTTCTTTATTTGTTCGCTTGTTATAAACTTTAACCCAGTAAACAGTGTCACGCTTTTTATTTGCCTTATAGTTTATGGTTATATCAGGGTTAATGTGCCAGTGAATACCTTCGATCAATCCCAGAGCCTGATGACTTGAACCTATCTTCATATCAAGAACAACATTCCATTCAGTGTTTAATGAATCTGCCAAATAATACACTTCTTTTCTCAGGTTATTTGTATAGAATTTCTGAGGCCAGTGGCATTTTTCGCAGGTTTGAGCAGCCGGACGCAGATTGGTTATTGGAGTGTAGATCGGCCTGTCGAATTCATTGATGATTGTCTTGTAAAGTTGTCGCATGCCTGTCAAT
>CAISZK010000191.1 GCA_903889915.1 uncultured Bacteroidota bacterium | reverse complement strand
GTTTATCAGTATATGATTCCGCGAAAATTAAGTTTTTCGTACCAAAACCAGGCAGTAAACGCCGCAAAGCTTTTTTTCAAGACAATCAAAGGTTCCGTATTAATAACAGAACAGTTGGAACGACCGCGGAGTGAACACAAATTGCCCAATGTACTGAGCAAGGAAGAGGTTGCAAAGATATTGCAAGCATTGGTAAACCAAAAACACCGCACCATGCTTAGCCTGATTTATGCGTGTGGTTTAAGGCGAGGTGAATTGTTAAATTTGAAGACTGAAAATATTGATTCAAAGCGACATTTGCTGATTATCCTGAATGCTAAAGGGAAAAAGGACAGGGTCGTCCCAATTTCGGACAAGGTAATAACGATGCTCAGAGAATATTACAAAAGCTACAAACCAAGAATTTGGTTATTTGAAGGTCAAAGTGGAGGAGAGCAGTACAGCGAAACTAGTTTGCAAAAGGTATTAAAAATGGCCATAGAAGCGGCAAAAATACATAAGCCTGTTACTTTGCATTGGTTAAGACATTCGTATGCCACCCATTTATTGGAATCGGGAACTGACCTACGCTATATTCAGGAACTACTTGGCCATAAGAGTTCAAAAACAACCGAGATTTACACCCATGTTACAGAAAAAAGTTTACAAAAAATAAAGTCGCCATTCGATGATTTGTAAAGTAAACAAATATATTTTTTATCTTTACGAGAAATAGTGTTCACGTCAAAAAACATAAAAGGTGTATCAAGCATGTTGAATTTGGCAGGATTTGTGCACCATTTTAAGGGTTGAGGTGAATAGATAAACAAGTTGTACGTAATGCTAACGCATAAAACGAGCAGACTACCAGTCATTTAACTTTTAAGATTATTAATATGATAGTTAATTTGAAATGTGGAATATGCAAGCATGTTTATGATTTTGAGGTTGGTGAACCAAGTATGGATAAAAGTTCTAAATTAGTGTTCGAAAAGAAACCTGTCTGCCCAAAATGTAAGGTGATAGACAAAGAATTATTGACCGAACGTGGACAAAGCCAAATGACAGCCTGGTACTTGGGCGACCTTTAAAATTAGCAAATGTGTGATTGCAACCACCATACTGACAATTTGGAGTGGCACAACGAAAAGCCCTATCGCTTAGCCGATTTCTTTGACAAGTGGTGGGATACCTACAAACAATCACCAAGAGGATACATTGCCCCGGAGCAATACAAAGCGGTTAATGCCATGCGTGTTTGCCGGACAGAAGCACTGGGGGTCGACTATTATGCCTGTCCCGATTGTGGTGAGATAACAAGAGTTTACCATAGCTGCAAAAACAGGTTCTGCCCCACTTGCAGTTGGCAAGACACGGTGAGATGGGCCGACCGGATGAAAAAACAGATGATGTCCGTTCCGCACCGCCATACAGTAATGACCCTTCCACATCAATTAAATGATTTGATCAAGGACAACAAACGGGAGGTGTTATCCATCCTGTTGCGGGTTGCAGCCGACACGCTAAAGGATTGGATGGAGCATAAATACAATATCAATCCCGGGATTATATCGGTACTGCATACCTTTGGTGAAACGAAAGAGTTTCATGTTCATGTCCACATGATTGTATCATGGGGTGGAATAGACATCCAGACCAAAGCATTGCGGACAATCAAGGGGGAATATGTCGATTATAACTTCCTGAAAAACAAATTCCGTTGTAAGTTTGAAGACCAACTTGTTGCCATGTTTGACAACGGTACATTGCAACACGGTTTTTCAGACCGCGTCAGGTTTTTGCAATTTATTAAGGGAACAAACCAAAAGAAGTGGATCATCCATCTGGAACCGCCAATGAATATCCCTACACAGGTAGTCCGTTATATTGGACGGTATTCAAAAAGGGCTTGCCTGAGCGAATATAAAATAACCCGGATGGAAGGGGAAAACATCAGTTTCCGGTATAAGGATTATAAAACACAGGATAGCAATAACAAACCGATTGAACGGGAACTTGAACTTAATTACAGGGACTTCTTTCCTCGTTTATTACAACATGTGCCCCTACCGTATTTTAGGATTGTCAGATATTACGGCTTGTATTCAAACAGGTTGAGCATCCCACAGGAATATTTGTACTCAGAGAATGATGAAGCTGAAACCGAAAATCCTGCAGACTGGGAATCTTTGCAAATGGAAAAAACAGGAGAAAACCCTTTAATATGCATCCATTGTCAAACAAAAAAGGTATATCTGTACACCAAACTTAAAAGCAGGCATGCAGATAAAACCATCATCTTTAAACGGGTTTTCATAAACAGCAGCAAATTACGAGAACAGAACGTGGCATAAAACCACATGGGATAGTTATGTCCAAATGTGAAAAAGCAATGAAAACTAAGATGAAATGACAATAAACAAAGAGAAAATAAAAGAGAAAATAATCAGAAAAACGCAGTAACCATAAAAATATAATGATTATTTTCACCATCAATAAGTTATGAAGATTAATAGAAACATTGAAAAACTAATAAAAATAGGAAAAAAGCACTAACGTACAACAAAAAAATATATGACAATTGCGGCCACCGTGGTACGCGATCAGCAGAGTTCCGCATTAGCTTCGGTGGTACGCGGAAGAGAAGAAGCCCGCAATTCCGCAACTGCATATATTTTCATAACGTTGTGGGCAATAGCACGTAGCAGAAAAGGAGATAGTATTTGGAGAATATGGGAATTGAAAAGCAAGAAAAGATTATCTTTGGGAATGAAAACAAAAAACCCGGCTTCATCACCAGCATAAAAACTGGGAGAGGAATCACCGGGACTATGGCACAAAGATAATTTAAAAAATGGAACTCGGAACAATAGTAGACAGAATTATTTCAAAAGAGCGCTTAGTGCCTTATTTGCAACACCATGAGAATGATTTAGACAAGGCTATAAAGCACTATAAAAGCAATATCTTGATTTCTGAGTCTTTTTATCCTTTGCTTTCCATCCTCGAGGTCGGATTACGCAACTCAATAGACTTTCAACTTAAGCAACGTTTTGGAGTCGAAAATTGGTTTGAAAGTATCGAGTTCGTAAAGATTGCATCTCGATTTCAAATTGACAGAATTTCGGAAGCAAGATCCAATGTTCAAGCTGAGAAGAAAGTAGTTACTCCAGGGAAGATAATATCTGAGCTTTCATTTGGATTTTGGACTTCACTTTTTGATACAAAATTCGAGATGACCTTGTGGAAAAGTTTGCGACTTTCCTTCCCAAATTGTCCCAAAGAAATTCGGAAACGTAGGTCGATGAGTGCAAAATTCAACGGAATAAGGAAGCTTCGAAATCGTATTTTTCATCATGAGGCAATAACATGGAATTTGGATGTGTTATATTCTTATAAAATTGAGATACTTGAGGGTATCGAATGGCTAGATAAAGGAATGTTGGAATGGATCGGAGAATTGAACCATGTTGACCAAAATATTGAAAAATATAGGAATACCATCAAATAGCTACAGCCCACAACAAAAACTATATGTCAATTGCCGGTTTCGTGCTGATTGCGGAGTTCACAGCCCGTAATAACTTTTGTGCAGCCCGATAGGAAAGCGCCCCGCAGTCAGCAACTGCATATAGTTTCGACCGTTATCGGTAATTTTATGACGGCCACCCAAACAATGACGAATGACAAAAATTAAAGCAAATAAAGTTCTATTTATCAAGCTCGGACAAGGTGGTGAGTATGAAACAGACTGCATTGAAAAGCACAATACTTTAAGACTTGGTTACAGAGAAGTTGACCACCAACTTTGCATTGACCAACATTGGGACAAAGTTCACGACTACTTCACGACAGAAGAAAATTCTAAAACATTTGTAGCGACAAGCCACACCAACCAAATAAAACAGTTTTACGAGGAGGACGAAAAGACACTTTGGATAACTTTTTACGCTAACAAACTGTGGTGGTGTTTCTCAAAACCTGTAATCACGTTGCTTGCTGACAAAACTAAAACACGACCAGTAATTGGTAAGTGGTCGGACAAAGACATAAACGGAAATGTTTTGCTCGGCGGTAACATTAGCGGTAAACTCCTAAAGACACAAGGTTTCCGTGGGACAATTTGTAGCGTTCCAGCAGAAAAATATGCACTTGCAAAAATCAACTGCGAGCAAATGAAAGAGGTTGTTGAAGTTGAACAAGCAATGTTTAATCTCAAAACTAAACTGAC
>CAISZK010000190.1 GCA_903889915.1 uncultured Bacteroidota bacterium | reverse complement strand
TCCCAAAGACTTGCAATTCAAGTATTTGGGATTATTATTTGGGTGGAAGATGGGGTTCGAACCCACGACCAACGGAACCACAATCCGCTACTCTAACCAGCTGAGCTACATCCACCGTATTTCAAGCTGCAAATGTAATAAATTTTCATTTATCCAACAAAAGAATAGAATTTTTTCAGCGATTCCGCAGTTAATATTATGACAAATTAAAATATTGATAATCAATATTTTAAAAAACGGGTAAAAAAATATTTTTCCGGCTATTTAGCCATTGAGCTATTCTGCCGAATATTCCTTCCAAAGGTTATATAATAACCACATTTACAGATTAATAACCAATGTATTTACAAAATACAAGTTTTAACAATCTGATTGTTAATAACTTAATGCGTTTTGTTGATAAAAACATGCCGAAAAATTTGGATAAAACCCTGATATTCATTTAGTTAGCAATTATCAAAGTTGTTTAACTAAAAGTTGTAAAAACATGAATACCAAGGTTAACTACAAAAGTAAAAAAAGAAATTTAAGGGCAGGTAGGAAAAATGAGGAATTTCAAAATTCAAAGCAAAATCAATCTAAAGGGAAGCAAATCGTTTATCAGATACAAAAGACCATACTACATTTTTTTCCTGATCTTTATGACAGGCTAAATGAATTTTCTGATCACCGGAAACGAAAGCACTATGAGGTTATTGAACTTTTAATGGGAGGCATTGTCATGTTCCTTTTTAAGGAAGGATCCCGTAATGCTATGAATAATGATAGAAAAGAAGATAAGTTCAGCAAAAACTACTTGCGTTTATTTAAACTCCACTTACCGCATATGGATGCAGTTGATGATCTGATGTCAATACTGAAAGAAAATGAGTTAGAAGGATTAAAAGCTGCAATGGTAACGGCATTGATAGAAAATCATGTTTTTCGCAGGTTTAAATTTCTTGGCAAAAGCTATAATATAACCATAGACGGAACCGGCATCGCAAGCTATGATAAGCGACATTGCAGTGCATGCCAGACCAAAACATCGAAAACCGGAAAAGTCACTTATTTTCATAATGTTATAGAAGCTAAGTTAGTGACCTCATCAGGGTTCAGCATTTCCCTTGCAACGGAATGGGCATCAAACGAAGGTAAGCAAGAATACGACAAACAGGATTGTGAGTTAAAGGCATTCGTAAGAATTGCGGAAAAAATCAAACATTTCTTTCCCAGATTACCCGTACTCATAACAGCAGACGGTTTATATCCCAACCAAACCTTTTTTAAAATCTGTGCAAAAAATAATTGGGATTTTATAGTAACACTACAGGATAAATCCCTAAAAACTTTGCAGGAAGAGATTTGCAGTCTCAAAAATATTGTTGGCAAAGGGATACGGATTTTCCGTGCTGGTAAAAACCACCAAACTACCTGCGAATATCATTATTTGAATGAATTGGAATATAAGGGAATTATCGTGAGTTGGGTAGAATGTATAGAAACAACTTTGAACATTAAATCTGGAATAACAACAGTGATGCGGTTTGCACATCTGACTAATTTAGAGGTTAATAACGAAACAACAGTGAAGGTATCTGATGAGGGACGGTTAAGATGGAAGATTGAAAATGAGGGATTTAACACTCAAAAAAACGAAGGCTATGGCTTGGGGCATAAATTTTCAAGAAAGAATTTTAATGCCATGAAAAATTACTACCAGTGCCTACAGATCGCTCATATTATTAACCAATTAGCAATAAAAAGCAAGGATATTAATGAAATCCTTAACCGTGACAAAAAGTTCACGATACGTAAGCTTTGGGAACGACTGAGAAGTTTTTTTGTAGAAATTGATTTAGTCAAATCGGAACTCATAGCACACAAAACCCGAAAAATCCAAATACGACTAATTTAATTCTTTCACCAGGTGATGCTCCGCACCCTGAACATCGGAGAAAAATCATACAAACAAAAGAAAGGAGGCATTTAATAAACATTATGATAATCTAAACTACTGTGGAAATGGTGGTATCGCAATCCCTTTGTATCTTTGGGTTAGAAGGTTTAAGGAAAGGTCGCAAAAAATCTTATAGCGGAATTGCTGCTTTTTTCATCAACAGGGTGTTCGTTTCAAAAAACAAAGTATAAATGATTTTATTGCCGGAAGTTTTATAACGGATTTTATAGGAAAACTGTTCATTGATAAATTGATTGTCTTTGGGAAGATATTCCAGTTTAAATCCGTCAGGGATTATAAGGGTAAAGCATGCACTGTAATCCGCTTTAAACTCAAATTTGTAGTCAAAGCAACGGTCATCTTTCAGCAATTCTTCATCATTGTATGGTTTGGAGAGATTGAGATTTATATAGATTTCATTATCATTGTAATTCACATAATTTCCTACCTGGAAAGTATAATCAATATCAAGTGTTTTCCTGGTTGAATTGATTTTATAAAGATCGAGGCTGAATTTATTATTGCCTTTTTCC
>CAISZK010000189.1 GCA_903889915.1 uncultured Bacteroidota bacterium | reverse complement strand
GGGTTTCTCATTGATTTTCTGACCCCGGAAGAATATTTCCAGTTTGTTGCGGATGTTTATAGGTTATCGGAGGGTGATTTGAAAGCCTTTTACCGTGATTTTGAAGACTTCTTCAACAACGAGATCCTGGGAAAGAAAAAACTGATCCGGGATTTATCGGCCGGAAACCGGCAGAAGATCGGGATATCTGCTGCACTGATGCCAAAGCCTGAAATCCTTGTGCTGGATGAGCCATTCAACAGCCTCGACCCGACAACTCAAATCCGGTTAAAAAACCTGCTGCGAACACTAAAGAAAGAAACCGGGATTACGATGCTTATTTCAAGCCACGATTTAAATCATATCACAGAAGTTTGCGACAGGATTGTTGTTTTGCATGAAGGGAAAATTGTACACGATTTTGTTACAAACCAGGATACTTTAAAAATCCTTGAAGACTATTTTTCTGTAGAAAAATAAATCAGAATAAAGATCACTTTTTTTCCGTTTTACCAGGCTTCTTAAGGGCTTTCTTCCCTTCCAGTTCAATAACTTTATTCTTCAGCTTCAAAATATCGCTCAAACATTTATCAATGTCTGAACGCAACTTCCCTTCCTCACTTTCCTCATTACCTTCAGCTAAAAAATTAATTTCTTTCAACTCACTAATTGTCTCGGATGTAAGAGGTATGATTGGGAAATCTTCGATGAAGAAATAATGCACATTGATTTTATAAACTTCAACTATTTTGGTCACCATGTCCAGTGTAGGCCTGTGTTTTCCAATTTCAATCTGGCAAATACTGCCTCTTGAAACTCCTATCTCCCGTGCAAATTCCTCCTGGCTTTTTTGGAAAAAAATCCTAAGGTTTTTAATTTTTTGTTGATAGTTCATCTATCTATTTTATAAATAAAAGCTATAAATAGTTGCATTGTTACTTTTTGTCACTATCTTTGTACGGTTAGACAAACATATATATAGTTACAAATCTCGTCCGGTGGACAGAAACGGAATCCCACTCCCGTAACTCAAATTACTACAGTTAGATTTACCGCTGAGACGCAGAGAAGCATGGAAATAAAATCTGTGTTGTGTATTGATTATAAGGTCTTTGCAACTCTGCGACTTTGCGGTTATCATTTATAATCTATCTTTTAAGACATCCAGTTTTTTGAAATAATTCCTAAGGCTCTTAATCTTTCCCTGATATTTATTCTATCTAATTTATAAAATAAAGGCTATAATATGTTGCAATGTTACTTTTTGTAACTACATTTGTACGGGTTAACAAAGATAACAACAAATTGAGTCTTTTGGACAAAAATGAAATAACTCCCTTAATTCTCGTATTACTATTTATATTGCTACACAAATGAGAGCAGTTTGGTGAAAGCCAGGCTGCTTTTTTCTTTATCAGGATGTTCATTAGCCGCGATGCTATTGGCACAGTATTATTGCCTGGTTTGATTGTTTTATATGGAAATGGCAGTTTCCGTATCCCACAGGAAATCCTTTATCATCCGCCTATTTTCTTAATGGAAATTCCGGGTTCATTGTGGGAAGCGAGGGAACAATTTTAAAGACCGCAGATGGAGGATCAACATGGAACTCAGCATTCTCCGGGGTGACAGATGATCTGTTCTGCGTAACTTTCCCTTCTGCAAATACAGGTTTTGCTGCCGGATCCTTTGGAACCATCCTCAGAACCCTGGATGCCGGTTCGACCTGGGCCCCGATGTCGTGGTCGGCCACACACGAGGACCTGCGGTCC
>CAISZK010000188.1 GCA_903889915.1 uncultured Bacteroidota bacterium | reverse complement strand
TTGCGTATCTTAGTGCCTTAGCGCCTTAGCGGCAATTTTGTATTTTTCCTGCCGCAAAGGCTCTAAGACTCGAAGTTTCGCAAAAAAGTTATAATTGTTTTTCAATGCTTTGCGTATCTTAGTGCCTTAGCGCCTTAGCGGCAATTTTGTATTTTTTACTTTTCGGAGTGGACTCTTATTTAGAATGATTATTCTATTTTTTTACGCTATTGCTACCGCCTCGAATCTATTGCTACCGCCTCGAATCTATTGCTATTGCCTTCGTTGTTATTGCTACCGATTCGAATCTATTGCTAGCACATCAAATTCCATTCCTACTGCCTTCGATTTTATTGCTATCGCCTTCGATGCTATTGCTACCGCCTTTAATTTTATTGCTACCGCCTCGAATCTATTACTAGCACATTAAATTCTATTGCTACTGCCTTCGATGCTATTGCTACCGTCTTTTGTTCTGTTGCTGGAATATTAATTCTATTCCTTCTGCTTTCAATTGTCATCCGTCTTCTGTTTTTCCAACATCCGGCATCCAGCATCCCCTCACCAAATCATCACTTATTCATCAACAACTTTATCCTATCAATGATCTCCTTTTCATTGATGTTCATGTTGCCGTCGGCAAGGGCAATGTTCACAAGGTCTTTCACTATTTGTTCAATATTGGCATTGCTGCTGAAACTCACATCTTCCTTTGTCAGCTCCGGAAGGGTTTTGATGCTCATTATCCCGAAAAGATCCTTTTTTTCGGCATTGGTAAAATCCTCCAGCGATCCTATGTTTTCGGCAATGATCTGCTTTTCCACATCCTGTATGGCGCCATCCACCTTGGCCACATAGATCATCAGGCGTATTTCTTTTTTCTTGTCTTCCTTTTCTTCGTATGATTTGGTCTTGAAAATCTTGCCAAACAATTTGCCTGTAGCTTTCATTGCATTGCCCACGCTGGCCTGTATTTGCTCGGGTTCAGAATGAAAAACAATAACCGGCCGGTTGAAAAAATTGAGTATCGTGAATTCGTGAACCGTGTTGGTGAGCATGTGCCTGTATGCAGTGTGCACGCAGGGGATAAGTTCGTAAAACAATTCCTCCTTCAATATCTTTGGGAATGTCAGCTTCTCGATGCCCAGTTCGTTTTCAATGGCAAGGGCAAAATCGCTGCTCAGGTCATCATAAGCTTCAATTTTTTCTTCGTTAATGTTCACCATCAGAATTTCTGTTTTGCCGTTTTTGTTGCTGCAGTCCATCACCTGCTGGTCTGAGATCAGATTGAGTTTTGCATTTTTGCAAATGATACGCTCAATGGCATGGTCAGTGATGACGGTGTCCACAAACACCAGTTCACCCATCATTCCCATGGTTTTGCAGGTGGGGCAGTCAATCTTGCCAAGGCGAGCATCATCGCTGTAGCACTTTTCGCAAACAATGGATCCGGTGGCTTTGCAATTGCCGCAATCCACCTGTCCTGTACCGTGGCAGTCGTGGCATTTCACCTCTCCGCGGCCATTGCAGGGGTCGCATTTCACATGGCCGTTTGAACATTCGTTGCACAGATGCCATCCTTTTCCTTCGCACAACGTGCACTTGTTCGAGCCATCCGGCAAAGGCTTACCCACGTATCCGTCGCCGCCGCAATGACTGCATTTAACCTGGGCTGTGCCAGAGCAGGCAGCGCATTTTTCTTCGCCGCGTCCCTTGCAGGTTTTGCACATCACATAGCCGCTCGCATTGCAGGTTTCGCATTTCAGTTTGCGCGAACCGCGACACATAGGGCATGCCCATTCATGTTTTCCTAGGCAGGCAGGATTGGTGCAGGTAATATATTTTTCTCCTTTGCATTGGGGGCACTCATGCCGCCCGGTCATTGAAGGAATGAAATATTTGTGCTGCGGTGCGGAAACCCTGCCATTGCCAACTTCGATAGGATAGTCAAACACGTCGGTCATACTGGTGATGATATCCATATCCGTTGCCTCTATTTTATAACCCGAAATAAGGTGCAATAGATATTCATCATCAACCTTGCATTTTCTTCCGTGAGACTGCTCACCCCCTTCGAAACCTGCGAAGACATTGGCAATTTCAGGAAACAATGGAAACACAAGTTTCTTCACAACACGGTTGGCTGAAGTGCCTGAAAATTTCACGTAAAAATAATTTGAAACAATGATCTGACTATTGTTGTCTATGATCATTTTCTCGAACTTTTCAGGCTCAAGTTTGCTGATCACTTCTTTAACATCCATCACGGAAATGTTCACCATTTGCCGCTGGGCTTCTGTTTTCATTGACATGGTAAAAATATTTTAAAGGTCAAAGGTAGGAAAAAAGAGTGAAAGGGTGAAAATGACAAAGGATAAAAAAGAAGTAAATCCCTGGTAGGTTATTTTGAAAATGGATTATTTTTGTGTTTGTTTGTTTCTGATTTTTATGAGATCTTGCGTATTGGCGATTTTTTTGAATCCTTTACTTTTTAAACCATGATAAAGTTCTTTGTCACCGGTCCATAATGTTCCATTTAAATAATCAGTCAAAGCAATAAAATCAGTATCATCAATGTCAATATCAGATGCGAGTTTCTCAGCATTTAACCATATTTTGGAGGATATTTGTTCTTCGTTAATAAAATGGATTTTAGTGAAAAGCCTGAAAAGGGATTCTTTAAGTTCTTCATCTGAAAGTTTTGAGATTCGTTTTAATTTATTCCAATGTTTTTCAATTTCAAATCGCATGTAGCCACAACTATAAAACTCAAAAATATTTTCAGAATCAAAAAGTAAATCACCAATCGTCCCACTTGAATTGAGTAATCCACTAAAAATAATATTTGTATCAACTATTACCTTCACTTGATATACTTGCTGCGATTTTTATTCCACCATCCCTTTTTAACTTCTTTAGCAAGTTTATCAACGTCTTCCTGCTTAGCTTGTGATTTGGATGTTGCTTCTTTGTAACACAGGTAATCAATAAATCTCTGAAGTCCATCAGTGTTTACGTAAGAAGGAAGATGGATTACTACTTCGTTTTTTGTTCTTTCTATATGCATCTTCAATGTCTTGAAATATTAGCTGCAAAGTTAATAATTTTCAAACAAATATTTTGATTTACTTTTGGCAGAAAAGACTTGTACTTTAAAAAATGAAATGGTTTATGCAGTGGTTTCCTTGAATCTTAAACATTGAGTCCGCTCCGATAAGTCTATTTTACCACAAAAACTCTAAAACACAAAATTCCACGAAAAGCTATTTTGCTGTTTTTATTATTTTGTGTAGTTTCGTGTATTGGTGTTTTTGTGGCATTTTTTTCTTTTTTACTTTTCGGAGTAGGCTCAACCTTGAACTTTAAACAATTTCCCCAAATCTTTATAAAAAATTTATACCTTCCCCTCATCTTTTTATAAGTTGTTAATGTAAGTAGCCCTACATTTGCAGTTTTGATTTAAGTTTTGTGATTGGATTTCGGGTTCTGGAAATTCATTTGACTCAATGTTATAATATCGTCATTCATTATGTCGGGCATCATTACAAATAAAGCAACAAAAGCTCAGCAATACTATTTTAGCATATTGCTGATCTGCCTTGTTTCTGCAATTTGCTTTATGTGTTCGGCCTTTGTCAGCTACAGGGTCGTTGCACTGCTGTTGCTGCTGACAGTTTCTTTCATAGCAATGACCTTTAACAGCTATCCCGTTTTAATTGCTGCCTTGTTAAGCGCTTTGATATGGGATTTTTTCTTTGTACCCCCGCGTTTCAATTTTGCAATTCATGATTCCGTTGATCTGTTCATGCTACTCATGTATTTTATAATAGTGTTGGTGAATACAGCTATGACGAGAAAAATCAGGAAGGTTGAAAGGGCTGCACAACAAAAAGAGGATAGGGAACAAACTGTGGAACTTTACAACACTATACTTAATTCTCTTTCGCATGAATTGAGAACGCCCATCTCCACCATCATTGGTGCAACTGATAATTTACTGACAGAATTCAGCAAGCTATCTGAGCAAAACAGGCACGAACTGCTGACCGAAATTTCAAAAGCATCAATCAGGCTTGACCGGCAGGTTGAAAATCTTTTGAACATGTCGCGGCTCGAATCAGGATTTATCAAGCCTAAAAAAGATTGGTGCGACATCAACGAACTGGCGCATGATGTTGTCAACAGATTAAAGGAAAATCTTGGCAACCGTACAATAAATGTACAGATCACCGAAAATCTTCCGCTTTTCAAAATTGACTTCGGACTTATTGAACAGGCGCTGTCGAACCTTATTTACAACGCTGCTTTGTACACCCAGGAGCATAGCATCATTAAAATAACTGCCGGTGTAAAAGATGAGAAGCTTTTACTGACAGTTGAGGATAACGGTAAAGGTTTTCCAGAAGATGAAATTGATAAAGTGTTTGAAAAATTTTACCGTTTAAAAAATACGAATGCAGGCGGCACTGGCCTGGGTCTTTCAATAGTGAAGGGATTTGTGGAAGCACATAACGGAACTGTACAATTGGTAAATATTCCTGAAGGGGGAGCAAGATTCACAATCGTAATTCCGGCCGAAACCACCTATATTAATAATTTGAAACACGAGTGATAAAAGAAGTTAGAAATTGGAAGCAGTGGCAGTGGCAGTAGCAGTAGCAGTGGCAGCAGCCCTTAGGATACACCTTGAGCTTTAAACAACAAGAACAACAAAAAACAAACAACAAACAATTGTTATGAACAGCGCCGAGATATTGATCATTGATGATGAAATGCAGATCCGCAGATTGCTTGAGATCACACTTGAAAGTAACGAATTCAAGGTGGTTGAAGCAGCAACGGCAAAAGATGGTTTGATAGCTGCTGCCAACCATCCTCCCGACATGATCCTGCTCGACATCGGACTACCTGATGAAAACGGACAGATTGTGTTGCAAAAGCTAAGAGAGTGGTATAACAAACCCATCATCATCCTTTCAGTTTTGAGTGATGAGGAAAACATTGTGAAAGCTCTCGACAACGGCGCTAACGATTATCTTGTAAAACCATTCCGCACCGGCGAATTGCTCGCAAGGATAAGAAGCGCCATGCGCAGTTCAACGACTGAAGAAAAGTACCCCGTGATTGACTGCAACGGTTTTCAGATTGACCTTTCAGCACGCACGGTGAAAAAGAATAATGAACTTATTAAGTTAACGGCAACAGAATATTCGCTGCTTGCATTGCTGGTAAAGAATGAAGGGAAAGTGCTTACACATCAATATTTGTTGAGAGAAGTGTGGGGACCCGGCTATATCAACCAGTCACAATATTTGCGGGTTTTCATTGCACAATTAAGAAAAAAAATAGAAAGCGATCCTAATGTTCCGGAGCATATTCTTACCGAATCAGGCATCGGATACCGTTTTATCGTTAAGGATTAATTGAAGATTTAAATAATGTTAATAAAATGAAATTGGAAAATATTCATACAAAAAAGATAACAACAGCCTCGTTATTGGTTGCATTGGGAATTATTTATGGTGACATTGGTACAAGCCCTTTGTATGTTCTCAGAGCAATAGTAGGTGACAAATCTATCAGCGAAATGCTTTTGTTTGGCGGGATATCATGTATCTTCTGGACACTGGTTTTTCAAACCACCATCAAGTATATCTGGTTAACATTAAGGGCAGACAATGATGGTGAAGGAGGCGTCTTTTCACTTTATGCACTGGTCAGAAGATATGGAAAGAAGCTCGTGATACCAACAATACTTGGAGCTACTGCCTTGCTGGCTGATGGTATTATTACTCCACCAATTACAGTAACATCCGCAATTGAAGGGTTGGACATGGTGACCCCTGACTTGCCAACAGTGCCGATTGTGATTGCAATACTCGCATTTTTATTTTTCTTTCAGAGATTCGGAACACAAAAAGTTGGTGGTGCATTTGGCCCCATTATGGCAGTGTGGTTTGGGATGCTCTTTATCATTGGGGTTTCTCAGATATGGTTGTTTCCGGGCGTATTGAAAGCATTGAATCCTTACTATGCTTATGAATTGCTTGCAAAATACCCAAGTGGTTTCTGGCTGCTGGGTTCTGTATTCCTTGCCACAACAGGAGCTGAAGCCTTGTATTCCGACCTTGGACATTGCGGCAGAAAGAATATCCGCATATCGTGGGCTTTCGTGAAAGTATGTCTTGTTGCAAACTATGCCGGACAGGCCGCATGGATACTACACCAGGGACAACCAACACTTAAGGGAATAAATCCATTTTTCGGAATGATGCCTGAATGGTTTTTATTAAGCGGAATCATTGTTGCTACACTCGCATCCATAATAGCCTCACAGGCGCTCATCAGCGGGTCGTACACGCTGATTAGTGAGGCAATGAACCTGAACTTCTGGCCCCGGGTTACAGTGAAACATCCTACGGAATTGAAAGGGCAAATTTATATCCCCAGTGTGAACACCATTCTGTGTTTTGGATGTATTCTCATGGTTCTTTATTTCCAGTCATCTGCTCACATGGAGGCGGCGTATGGTTTTTCAATCACAATTGCAATGATGATGACCACTGTGCTGTTAAGTTATTTCCTTTACTATCGTAAAAAATGGCACATACTTTTTGTGATAGCTATTCTAATTTTATTCGGCACAATTGAAACATCATTCTTCATTACCAATGTTGCCAAGATAAAACAAAGGTGGATGTTCCTGTTCTTTGAATTGTTTATTTTTTCTACCATGTACATTTGGTATTATGCACGAAAGATCAACAATCGTTTCATCAAATTTGTCGAACTCGGTAAATACACTCCACAGATCGTGGAATTAAGCGAAGACGATTCAATACCTAAGTTTTCCACACACCTGATCTATCTTACCAAGGCTAATAGCCGTAGCGAAATTGAAGAAAAAATCATCAAATCAATTTTTTCTAAAAGACCCAAGCGTGCCGATGTGTATTGGTTTGTACACATAAACCGGACGGAACATCCTTACACTTTAAATTACTGCGTGTCGGAGTTGATAGATGATAAGGTTATCAAACTGACCATTGATATTGGCTTCCGACTGCTGCCAAGAACTGAATTATATTTCAAGAAAATATTACAGGAACTGGTTTCAAACAAAGAACTGAATTTGCACATTCGTCCTGATGGTTCTACAAAATACAACCCTGAGCCGGATTTCAAATTTGTGGTATTTGAAAAGTTTCTTTCTGTGGAGAATGAATTTGGATTGCGCGAGGGTATGATATTAAATGCCTATTTCTTTTTAAAGCGCCTCGGGCTTAGTGATAGAAAAGCGTTTGGACTTGATAAGTCTGACGTGACAGTTGAACAGGTACCATTGGTGTATCACCCAATTCACAAAATTAACTTGTTCAAGATACCTTAAATAACCATTCCGTCAGGCCTGGTTGAGGTTTTTGAATAAAAAATTATAGCGGTGGATCGTTTCAAATTCTCTGAAACAATTCACCCTATTTATGCCCTAATTTATTTTAACAACTAAAATAGATAGTGTGCAAATAAAAAAATAATAACTTTGTCATCCATTAAATTAAGCAAAATTTCACTTTATGAAAAAAACTCTACTCATTTTAGCTTTGGTTACTATGTTTTTTCCAAGACTTTTCGCACAGGAAAGATTTGGAATGTGTACCGGTATGTATGCAGGAATTTCCAGTGAATACATAAACCCATCACTACTTGCAGCAACACCTTTCCGTTGGGATCTGAATATTATTGGAGGACAATTTTATTTTGACAACAACTATTTATACCTGAATACCAACCTTCCGAATTATATCAAAACAAGTAATAACGGAAACGGAAATGTTATGGTGGACAATGCCTATAACAGGGGGCAGGGGGTAAGTGACCCATTTAAAATTGAGGACATTTCCGGCAATTCATTCAGGAAAACCATAAACATGAACTTGATGTTATTGGGCCCTTCACTGATGGTCAATGTGAAAAAATGGACTTTTGCATTCTCAACGGACATGAGATTTGCTATGTCGGAAGTTGGATTTACTTCGGATGGTGCAAAATTACTGTACGAAGGTTTAACCTATACACCAATTCAGCAAAAAGATATTGACGTAAAAGGATTGCGGATAAATGGAATGGAATGGCATGAATATGGCTTCACCGCAGCAAGGATAATTAAAAAAGTTGGCGACAATGTGATTAAAGGAGGTGTTACACTCAGGTTTCTGAAATCATATACCGGGTTTTATGCCAATTGCAAAGACCTGCATTTATTTGTTCCTAATGATACTGACCTTTACGTAAAAAATTTGGACCTTAAATATGGATATGCTCCTGAGCAAGGTCAGTTTTTGAATTCCAAGGATTCAGTGACCGGCGTTAGTGATATTATAAAATCAAGAGGCAGCGGCTTGTCAATGGATCTGGGTATTACCATTGAAAGAAAGAAATTGGCAAAAGAATATCAGTGTCCGAATTTCTGCAATAAAAAACTTGAACTCCAGTATCAATGGAAACTCGGATTGTCCCTTATAGACATTGGCTATGTCCATTATAAAGACTATGCAAGAACCTATGAATTTTCTGACAAATCTGACTATTGGAGTAACTTCAATAAGTTACAAATACATCATGTGGTTGCAGGCGTTGACACTACTTTGAGTACACATTTTCTGGGTTCAGATCCATTGGTACAGGGCACTGATTTTACCATGCTTACTCCCTGGGCTCTCAGCGCCCAGTTTGACTATAATATCGGTTATAATTTTTACGTAAATGCAACATGGGTACAAAGAATTCCGCATTTCGGTTTACCCGGTGTTGACAGGACTGATGTTCTTGCAATCACTCCGAGATATGAAATAAGAAGGATAGGAATTGCTATGCCGATTGTGTTGTATGATTACTATTTGCCAAGAATAGGCTTAGCTGTAAGGCTTGATAATTTCCTCACCGTTGGCACTGACAAACTCGGAACTTTGATTGGAAGCCGCACTTCAGGAGCAGATTTTTATGTAGCAGTTAAAATAAATGTGCTCAAGAAATGCCCGAAAGAAAATAAGAGTTCTATCACCCTATAAAGAAAGTGCCTAAAGTGTACTAAAGTGTCTAAAGTACTTTAGACACTTTAGTACACTTATAACTCTAGACACTTTTTTCTACTCCGGCAACACTACCGGAAAATCATATTTGAATTCATTTATCTCAGGTTTCTCAACGATATGAGAGAGGAAATCTGTGTATGACTCAGTGAAAGTAAATTTATCATCATCGTAGTAAACCTTCTGTAACGGGCGATTGCCAATAGCTCCCATGTCAACTGTGGAAGTATTGTATTCTTCAAGCTCGATATGCTTAACCATTCTTGCAATGACTGGCATTTGTCCGTATTCTTCGCGCAGCAAAAGATCAGCAACTTTATCGGCTAGTGTGATTGTCAGCCTGCGATCATATTCTGTACAATTTCCCGAACGGGGATAGTATCCTGTTATCTGTGCTCTTGCTTCAATGCCAAGTTTTCGGTATATTTCGGAGGCAATAACACCGCTGATACCACCAAACCTCGGATGTCCGTATTCATCAACTTCTGAGCTGGCATACACAACATCCACTTTATCTTTATCAGGATCATACCAACGCACACCTTCGGAAACAGCAACCACTATTGCTTTCTTGGATGAACTTAAATATGCTTCCTTAACTTTTTCAAAAAATACTTCCTTGCGTTCTTTGGTTATTTCAAATTCAGGAACCAGTGATATCTCTGCACCACCATGGAAAGCGCCACCTGTAAGCCATCCGGCATCGCGTCCCATGACTTCGAGCACGCAAATACGCTGATGCGATTCGCAGGTTGTACGCATCCTGTTGGCAAATTCCATGATGCCTTGTACTGCGGAAGGAAAGCCGGGACAAAGCACTGCTTCAATTTTATGACCGTTGAAAGAATGAATAGTCTGCGTGCGAAGATCATTGTCTATGGTTTTCGGAAAACCTATCACAGGTATCCCTTCAGTTTCATAAAGCCTTTTTGCAGCGCCGTTGGTGTCATCGCCACCAATGGAAACAAGTACATCTATCTTATAATTTTTAAGATTTTGAAGTATCTGTGGAACCCTGTTCTCTGGGTTTTTCTTTGTAGGAAAAGGATTTGTTCT
>CAISZK010000187.1 GCA_903889915.1 uncultured Bacteroidota bacterium | reverse complement strand
CGTGGTCCGTTATTTCGGAGGAACATTATTAGGTGTTCCCGGGCTTATCAACGCCTACAAAACAGCAACGCAGGAAGCCCTGACAAATGCGCTGATCATTACAAAAACCGTGAATGATGTGTATGAAGTTACCTTTGATTACCCAGCAATGAACAGTGTGATGAAGATCATTAAGGACAGGAATCTTGAAATTATTTCAACAGATTTTTCTCTTAAATGTATTGTGATATTCAAGGTAAGAAAGAATGAATCTGTACCGGTTTTTGAAAGCATGAAAAGACTGGAAACGGTGGAGATTTCGTTTCTGAGAGTTGAATGAACTGAAGAAACTTTTGTGATTTGGTGTTTTGTTCAAAGTTTAAAGGTTAAGGTTCCTCTTTCTGTCAATAACTTTTCTTCGTTTTTTTCAATTTAAACTTGCATTAATAGTAACTTTGCACGTTTTTCAGAACTTTCGTTGAATAAAATATTGATCATACAGACTGCATTTCTTGGCGATGTAATACTTGCAACGCCTGTAATGGAAAAACTACATCTTGTTTTCCCTGATGCCAGGATTGATTTTCTTTTAAGAAAAGGCAACGAAGGATTATTTGTTGATCATCCTTTTCTGAACAAAATTATTATTTGGGACAGGAGAAACAATAAATATCAAAACCTGTTGAAAATACTCAGGATGATCAGGCAAAACAGGTATGATCTCGTGATAAATCTTCACAGGTTTGGTTCATCGGGATTCATCACTGCCTTCTCAAAAGCTGCGCGTACCATAGGTTTCAACAAGAATCCGTTTTCTTTCTGTTTCAGCAAAAGTGTAAAACATGATATCAGCGGAAAGAACACTCAACTTCATGAAATTGACAGGAACCTTTTACTGGTTTCAGAATATAGTGATCAAAACCGTATCATGCCCCGGCTATATCCATCGGAAAAAGATTTTATAAAAATCAGCAATTTAATCTCCGGTGACTATATCTGTGTTGCCCCTGCTTCAGTGTGGTTCACCAAACAATTTCCGAAAGAAAAATGGATAGAATTTGTCAGGAAAGTGCCTGCAGGAATACAGATTTGTTTTATCGGGGCAGCCGGTGATAAAGAATTGTGCAGCGAAATTATTGATGAATCGCATTGCCGTTTTTCTTTTAATTTTGCAGGCGAATTAAGTTTGCTTGAAACCGCAGCCCTGATGAAAAATGCAAAGATGAATTTCGTGAATGACTCAGCACCAATGCATATCGCATCTTCAATGAATGCGCCTGTTTCAGCAATTTTTTGTTCAACAATTCCGGCTTATGGTTTCGGACCTTTGTCTGATACCAGCTTTATTTTCGAAACAGAAGATGTTCTTGATTGCAGGTCCTGCGGTTTGCATGGATACATGAAATGCCCGGAAAATCATTTCCATTGTGCTTATTCGATTGACACTGACAAAATGATCAAAGCCATTGGTCATTTGTCAATGGTCAATATTGAAGAACAAAAATAACCAATGACGAATGACTGATGACTATTGACTATTGACTTTTAAAATATTATTGCAATGCTTGACGAAATAGAAAATTCAATTCACATACTAACCAAAGGTGGTATTATTTTGTATCCTACCGATACGGTTTGGGGGATTGGATGTGATGCCACCAATCTGAATGCTGTAAAGCGTATTTACAAACTTAAAAAACGCACCGAAGTTAAAAGTATGATCGTTTTGGTAAGTGACATGGACATGCTGAAAGAATATGTGAATAATATTCCTGACATCACTTTTGATCTTATCCGAAGCTTTGAAAGACCTACAACAATCATCTATCCCGAAGCAAAAAATATTGCAAAGAATCTTGTAGGCCCTGATGGCAGCATTGCGATCAGGATCACAAAGGATGTCTTCTGCAAGCAGCTTCTGACCTTATTCGGGAAACCTATTGTTTCAACTTCTGCAAACTTTTCAGGTGATATGACTCCTTTAACTTTTAGCATGATCAAACCGGAGATTATTAAATTGGTTGATTATGTAGTAAAAACAGAACACGAAAAAATGAAGCAGTCCAGGCCATCTACTATCATCAAGCTTAATAAGGATGGGTGTTATGAGGTGGTGAGATCATAGGGAGATAGTTGATAGAACAATAGTTCGTTAATTTTTCAACAAGCAATTTTCCCTATCCATAAGGCATCGAGATAAACCTTTCGCATTTTTTTACAACTCAGGTCAATTTCTAAGTTTGCAAAAATTCTATCTGCCATGATTTTATTGAGATGCAACGTTTTTACATCACTCATTGAAAATGATTCACTCATTGCTTTTCGATCTTTTAAAAAGTAAATTGCTTTAGCAATTGAAACTGTAGTTAAAGATGTATTAAAATGAAAATGCATTTTGCTTTCACTTCGCGCTTGACATTGTGTTAACCCAGTAAATTGTTTTGCGTCTCTGAACAAAAATTCAATTTGGTATCTGCTTTTGTAATACACATATATTGTCTGCCCGTCCAAATTCAAATCTGTTGAAAATAATACTGCGTAAGATCCATCGTTTTGTTCAATATAGGCCAATTTTATTTTTCGCTTTAATGTTTTACTGTAAACAATGCCTTCGTAAATTTTTCTTTCATCGTCTTGATAACAACATTTGATACGTCGCTTATCTATTTGTTGCATTTTTATTTTGCCATCCAATGTTTTTGGTCTACCACGCAAACCAGTTGATTCGCCTCTGTAGACATAGTACAAATTTGCATCACATCGCATTTTGCCTATAACTTGCAAGTCGGTTTGATTCATGATTGGATTTATAAATTCTTTTTTTGCAAAATACCCATCAACTGCTAAATATCGTGAAAAGGAAACCAATGTTTCTTTTCTTTCAATTACCAGGGAAGCATAGTGTTTTACCAAAGTCGTATCTTCCGCCTTAAGTTCCATTACTGATGGCGTTTGAATCGCTTCTAACGAAAAAGCCGTATTGTTTTCAATGTCTACTACTGCAAACCCGCCTATCTCCATGCCCTTTAATACTTTTTGTGAACAACCACTCCAAAATTTCCCAAGATGCTCTGTTTCCTTCCCACTTTTGGGAATATAGCTCGGATCAAAGGCATTCACCAAATGACGAGAACAGTATGCCTTTATCATTGCAGTATTAAATTCAACAAAATCGAATGGCTTGTCAAATTGATTCCTGTATGTTTGCTCACTACAATCCCCGTAACGAGCCATGTTTAGAAAATTATATCTGCCTCTGAGTCCTAAATAGAGCATGAATATTCTCATCATAAATTTTTTTCTGGATTTGTTCAATCCAGACATTTTTCCTATTATTGCACCGATAAGAGCCTCGCTCTTATGGAGAGCATCAAGTGTCTTGTTCGTCATAAAACAAATCTTGATGCTTTTTCTTTTGATTTTACAATCCCCTCTGGAAAGTTTTTTACATACCTTTGTTAACTACTTTAAATTTTTACCGAACTATTGAT
>CAISZK010000186.1 GCA_903889915.1 uncultured Bacteroidota bacterium | reverse complement strand
GAGCATCATTACCGAAATAACTTTTTTTATCATTTTGGAATAGTTTTTTAAAATTTAACGTATAAGCTTGTTTTTACAGTTGCAAATATACCGATATGTTATTGGTAAAAGAAATTTTTTGAAAAGTCACCGGATTAAGTTTGATTGCAGATGGTCAGATTTTATTTAATAAGTCAATGGATTGCACTACCTTTGACTATTTTCAGATAACCTGACAAATTGCTTTAGAAATTAAACCGCCTGCAAAACAAAGTTAGATTCCTGCTTTAAAGGAACAGATTGAATTTATGCATAAACTACTGACAATACTTATTCTTTCTGCTTTGCTCGTTTTATTATCCTGTAATAATAAAATGACGAGGCATAAGGATGCTTTCAGTGGTAATAAAAAAGTGAGTTATAATAAGCAGAGCGAAACCTTCAACAAAAAAAGTCACAAGATCAGTGGTTCATCTTCCTTTAATAAAAATCAAAAAAGGGTAACATCCAAAGGTGGGTTTTTCCTCTTCTTTCCGGCATCCAAAAGAGACAGAGACAACGGATCATTTGGTTCAAAAAATTACAAAAGAAGATCGAAAGGGAATCTGGAAGGCAGGAATCAAAGAGTAAGCAAACGCAAAACAAACACTTTATTCAGCAATAGCAATAAAGGAGAAAACAGATTTGGCAAAGATCGTTTGAAACATAAGGGCACTTTCATTTTCAATAAAGATAAACGCATGGTGGTGTCGAGAAAGAGATTTTTCTTCTTCACCGCTTCGCATAAACGTGAGCCGGAAAGCACGAGTTACGGATCTAAACAAAGACAGACAAAGGGGTCGTATGCTTTTAATGCAAAAAAGAAAAGAGTTGAAAAGAAGAAATTCCTTTTTATTTTCAACCGACATGCCAAAGAAAAGGAAACTTCATCTTTCAGTGGCGGGAAAACAAGGCGGTTCTTTAAATTTAATGTATTCAGCAAAAAGAAAAAAACTACCGTTCACAGAAATGGGATATTCAGAAGGAGTATGGATAAAAAAACAAGGAGAAAGAAAAATCTCGGTCGTGATCTGTTCAATCCGAGAATGGGAATTAAAATTTAAGTCTCAAGCTCCAAATTCAAAGTCCCAAATTCAAAGGATTTGCCGACCTTGGGATTTGGGACTTGGGACTTGAGTCTTGGGACTTTCTCTTAGACGAAGTCTTCGCCTTTTTCAATTTTCACATCATTCACAAACTGGCGTATATGCTGCTCATCCGCCATTTTGCAAATCAGAAGTATATCATCCGATTCAACCACAATATAATCCTGAAGCCCCTGGATAACCACAAGTTTTTCGTTCGGCATATTGACAATGCAGTTTTTCGAATCATAAACCATCACATTTTTCCCGACAACGGTATTACCCTTTGTGTCTTTTTTCCTTGTTTCATAAAGCGATCCCCATGTTCCAAGATCAGACCATCCGAAATCTGATTTGAGCACGTAAACATTGTCGGCTTTTTCCATGATGCCATAGTCAATGGAAATACTGCGGCACACTGTGTAGGTATCTTTGATGAATGCTTTTTCTTTTGGTGTATTATACTTATCCAGCCCTTCATTAAAGATGGCATAAATTTCAGGCAGGTGCTTTTTAAAAGCATCAATAATATCGTTTGCTTTCCAGATAAATATCCCTGCATTCCATAGGAAATCGCCGCTTTTAAGAAAAGTCTTTGCCATTTCCAGAACAGGTTTTTCCGTAAAGAGCTTCACCTTATTTATACGTGCGTCCTTGGGTGATGAAATGTTTTCATTGTACTGGATGTACCCATAACCAGTATCCGGTCTGCTTGGTTGTATGCCTAATGTCAGGAGCCAGTTATTTTCTTTTGTACAATTTAATGCAGTCTGAACAGTTTCTATAAAAGCATCTTCTTTGAGAATGATATGATCCGAAGGCGCAACAACAACATTTGCATCGGGGTCTAACAACGAAATTTTATAACAGGCGTAAGCAATACAGGGTGCAGTGTTTCTCCTTGAGGGTTCGCAAATAATCTGACTTTCGTCAATTTCGGGAAGCTGATGCTGAACAAGTTTTTTATAACTATCATTGGTGACAATAAAAATATTTTCCTTCGGGCATATTTTTCTGAATCTGAAATAGGTTTGTTGAATCAGTGTCTGTCCTGTGCCTAGTATATCTATAAACTGTTTCGGGTGAGTGGTTTTGCTCATGGGCCAAAATCTCGTTCCGATCCCACCAGCCATGATCACACAATAGTCATTCTTATTCATTACGATAACTCTTTAATAATTTGCAAAAATAAAAAAATTAAGGAAACGCAATCATATATTGTTGTCCTTTCACCGGAAACACCTTGTAGATTGGACTGAACAGATACTTTTTCCTGTTACTTTGGTTAACACACAATATACGTTTGCGAACCCTTGATTCTCTTTTAAACATCTTCCCGTCCGGGGTTTGAAAATATGTGCCATCAGGCAGATCATGAATAAAAATGCCTGCACTATCGGAATCATATTCTGCAAGAAGCCGGAACAACTTGGTGTCAGAGCAGCTTGTGGCACGCGGATTCTGGAAATGTTCAATCAACTGCGGCAATAAATCAACAGGAAAAATTCCCTCGTCAATAAATTTTTCCATCAGTAGTTTAAAGTGGATCTTCCATGTCCGCCCGTGTGGTTTTGCGTAAAATCGTCCTTCTCTCCAAACCAGGTAATGTGCAAATTCATGCAGCAATGTGATCAGGAACGAAAATTGGTTAAGGTTGTTGTTGATCGTAATTTTCGGCAGGGTATTTTTCTTTCGTGGAGAAATAAAATCTGCGAATTTTGTTGATCTGCTTTTTACAACTTTAATTTCAATCTCGTGCTTTTCAAAAATGGCAGATACGATAGGAATTGCTCCGGGAGGGAGATGGTCGTTAGGAATTTTTGTCAACTTTTTTTAAAATAATTGTACAGGCCGGCACCTCTGATTTCAATCGGCTAAATGTTGGACAGTCACACTTTTTCCGATGTTTGAAAATAAAGCAACCTGAAAAAAATACACTAAAAATTATGACAAATAATAGAATTATATGTTTTTTGTTTTTAAACATAGTAAATTTGCCTCTCATTGTTTGCGTCAAAATTAATAAAATTGTTGTTATTTTGTAGTGAAATTTTAAAATTCATTAATCTCAAACCAGTAATCGCAGTATGCACGTATTCTATCATATAGGGAAATATGGACTTCTGATGGTAAGAACTTTTGCGCGTCCACAAAAATGGAATGCTTTCCGCAAACAGGTCTTTATTGAAATGGATGCTCTCTGCCTTGGCTCTTTAGGCATCATTGCAATCATCTCTGTTTTCATGGGAGCCGTGCTTGTCATTCAGACTGCTTACAATATTGACAGCCCCTGGATCCCTTTATACACCATAGGTTTCACTGCAAGGCAGTCTCTTGTTTTGGAATTTTGCCCGACAATGATAAGTTTAATTCTGGCGGGAAAAGTAGGATCACGAATATCATCAGAGATAGGTACGATGAGGGTGACCGAACAAATTGATGCGCTCGAGATCATGGGTGTGAACTCAGCAAATTACCTGATACTTCCTAAAGTTACAGCATGCGTTCTTATCAATCCATTCCTGATCGCTCTGAGCATGTTCCTCGGACTTATCGGCGGTTGGCTTGCTGCAGTTGTGGGGCATGTAACCACATCGCACATTTATATCCTGGGGATTCAATCCTTTTTTGTGCCTTACGAAATTTTCTACGCCCTTATAAAGACAGCATTTTTTGCATTTATCATTACTTCCGTTTCCGGATATCATGGTTATTTCACGCATGGTGGCGCTTTGGAAGTAGGGCGCTCAAGTACACTTGCTGTTGTTTATAGCAGTATTCTCATCATTTTAGCCAACCTGGTATTGACACAATTATTACTTGCCGCATGATAGAAGCCGTTAATTTATACAAGTCTTTTGGCGACCGCGAGGTTTTAAAAAATATCAATGTCCAATTCGAAAAAGGTAAAACAAATCTTATCATTGGCGAGAGCGGATCCGGAAAAACCGTATTAATGAAATGCCTTGTTGGCCTGCTCGAAGTTGACAAAGGTAAGGTGCTTTATGACAACAGGAATTTTTCGGAAATGGCTCTCAGGGCACGGAAAGCCATTCGACAGGAAATAGGAATGCTTTTCCAGGGTGGCGCCCTTTTCGATTCTCTCAATGTTGAAGAAAATGTGATGTTTGCTTTAAACATGTTCACAAATATGACTCCCGAAGAGAAACTGGAAAGAGTCAACTTTTGTCTTTGCAGGGTGAACATCGTAAATTCAAATAAACTCTACCCTTCCGAACTCAGCGGAGGGATGAAAAAACGTGTGGCCATTGCCCGCGCCATTTCAATGAATCCGAAGTATCTTTTCTGTGATGAACCAAACTCCGGACTTGATCCGAAAACATCCATCCTGATAGACAATCTCATCAGCGAAATAACCAGAGAGTATGAGATCACCACTGTCATCAACACTCATGACATGAATTCGGTGATTGAAATTGGCGACAAGATCGCATTCATCTATAAAGGTGAGCTGTGGTGGGAAGGAACCAATGAAGAAATTCTGGTTTCGGACAACAAAGAAATAAATGACTTCGTTTACGCAACAGAGTTATTGAGGAAATTGAAAAAATAGGGGAGCCATTTTGGAATTATAGTTAGGGAATGTCGGACTAATTTATGACCCGAAAACATTTCGTCAATTATAAAAAACTCCTGTTTTAAACTGTCGTCACATCCGTGACTTTTATTTCAGTCTTATAATTTATTACTACCAAAATGCCGTCACTCTGTGACTGTTTCAACGAATTTCCTTTCCATAGCCTGATGTCAAAAATAAAACTTTTCCAAAGTGAAGAAAACTTTGGAAAAGTATAGCGGTGATAATATTGTAATTACCAGAAAGGGTTAAAAGAGCTTTTCTCTTTTCAACAAATAAGGCAGCAACACATCCCGGAAACCTTCGTTGACATCGGCTTCAACAAAATCAACGTGGTATTGCCCGCACTTGAGTTTTATCATGTTCTTATACTCCGACATTGACTTGCGATAGTGGTCCTTTATTTCGTTTGGATGTAATTTCAACACTTCGCCTGTTTCAAGGTCAATGAATTTATAAGGACGATTTTCAAACTCGAAATTCTCTTCTTTTTTCTTGTCAATAACATGAAAAAGTATCACCTCATGTTTGTTGTGGCGCAGGTGCTGTAAAGCCGTCAACAGTTCTTTTGACTTATCCGAATTGTCCATCATATCGCTGAAGATAACCACCAGCGAACGCTTGTGAATATTCTCGGCAAGGTAATGCAGTGCATCCGTTGCATGAGTCTGCCGTGGTTTTTCAGTCTTGATACGGTTAAGCAATTTTTCAAGTTCCGCATATAAAATTTTATGGTGCACAGCGCTTGATTTAGCCATGGTGTGCAGCTCTATCTCATCCGAAAAAAGACTTAGTCCCACTGCGTCCCGTTGCCTCTTTAAAAGGTAGATCAAAGCGGCAGCGCAATAAACCGAAAATGAAATTTTGTTGAATTTCCCCTTTGCAGGATTGGTATCCTCGGGATAATACATGGAAGAGGAATTGTCAATGATGATCTGGCAGCGCAGGTTTGTTTCCTCTTCGTAACGTTTTACAAAAAGTTTTTCTGTTCTGCCAAACAGTTTCCAGTCAATATGCCTTGTAGATTCGCCTGTGTTGTATAGCCTGTGTTCTGCAAACTCCACGGAAAAGCCATGAAAAGGACTCTTGTGAAGCCCTGTAATAAACCCTTCAACAACCTGACGGGCGATAAGCTCGAGGCTGCCGAATTGTTCAATTTCTTTACTGTTTATTGGCTGGTCCACCTGTGAAGGAGTTTAAGGTTCAAGGTTCAAAGTTCAAGGTTGAGTCTGCTCCGATAAGTCTTTTTCCTGCCGCAAAGGCTCTAAGACTCGAAGTTTCGCAAAAAAGTTATAATTGTTTTTCAATGCTTTGAGTATCTTAGTGCTTTAGCGCCTTAGCGGCAATTTTGTATTTTTTACTTTTCGGAGTGGACTCAAGGTTCAAGGTTCAAAGTTCAGTGCACCCCATTGACTAATGACCATCAATGACTAATGACCAATGACCATTGACTATTGTCTATTGTCTATGATTGACTAATAAGGTTGTTCAGCTTGTCCACAAGTTTCTGCTTTGGAACAGCGCCAACTTGTTTGTCAACCACCTGGCCATTCTTGAAAAATAAGATGGTTGGGATGTTCCTTACACCATATTTCTCTGTTATGCCCTGGTTGTTGTCAACGTCAACTTTTCCAATTACCGCTTTGCCTTCAAAATCTTTCGAAAGTTCAACAACTATAGGTGTGATCATTCTGCAAGGGCCACACCATTCTGCCCAAAAATCTACCAAAACAGGTTTGTCTGACTTGATGACGAGTTCATCAAAATTGGTGTCTGTAAATTCTAATGCCATAATTCAAAATTTGTACAAATTTAAACTTTTCTTTATTCTAAATGATTATTTAATTTCAGAAGTCAACTGTCATTGGTCATTAGTCAACTGTCATTGGTCAATAGTCATTTGTCAATATTGAATCAACACTATCAATCCATTCAAATAAGTGCGTCCTGACTATTGACTATTGACCAATGACCAATGACCATTGACTACTTGTCAATTAATTTTAAACTTCACCTCCGGTATATCAATGATTCCTCTTAAAAAATCTGTTGAATCCACCTTAAACTTTCGTGCAGGAAGTTCGACTGAAATATTTTCGAGCGTATCATAAACTGCAAATTTCACCGAAGAGTTTCCCTGCTTTTTCTTCATTGCTTTTGATATCCTGCAAATCAATTCTTCATTGATATCAGCAAGCGAAACTTTCAGTGTAATTTCACTCACCCAATTTTTTAAAACTTCCGAAAGCAGGCTGATGCTGTTTATTTTCAACTCAAGCTGTTCATTGTTGCCATACCTCTGCTGAACCCTTCCCTTCAAAAACAGCATGTAATCTTTGTTCAGGTACTGTTTGAACTTCACATAGTCTTCCGAAAACAAAGCTATCTGCATAGTTCCTTCATAATCTTCAATCACGAAGCTGCCAAAAGGGTTTCCGCTTTTGGTGGTTTTATGACTCACCGAAGTAATGATTCCTGCAAAGATCAATTCCCTGTTTTTTTTGTTTTTCAGTTCGTCAAGTTCATTGAGGCTAACATTGCAGAAGTTGTCAATCTCTATCCTGTAATCTTCCAGAGGATGTCCCGAAATATAGATTCCCGTAACCTCCTTTTCTTTATTGAGCTTTTCCAGCTTCGACCATTCCTCGCATTCCGGCAGTTTCGGATCAGGGATCACCATATCATCCGTCTCACCAAAAAGTGAGTGTTGCGACTGCGATTTCTTTTCGGTGATCATATTCGCATGGCGGATCACCTTATCAATAAATGTGGTGTCTTCGTTATTTTCCTTATGCAGGTATTGCGCCCTGTGACTTCCTTCAAAGCCATCGAACGCTCCGGCCATTGCCAATGCTTCGAGGCAACGTTTATTGCATGCACGCAGATTGACACGCGTGGCCAGATCAAATATACTTTTGTAAGGGCCTTTGGCTTTTCTTTCATTGGCAATTGCTTCAACGGCTCCTTCACCAACGCCCTTCAGCGCTCCAAGCCCGAAACGGATCTCGCCTTTTGTATTCACTACAAACTTCATCACACTTTCATTCACATCAGGTCCCAGCACAGGAATTCCCGACCTCTTACATTCATCCATGTAGAAAGTGATTTTCTTCAGGTCGTTCAGATTTCGGGTGAGCACAGCAGCCATGTATTCTGCAGGATAATGCGCTTTCAGGTATCCCGTCTG
>CAISZK010000185.1 GCA_903889915.1 uncultured Bacteroidota bacterium | reverse complement strand
TTAAAAATAAATTAACAACTGAAGCAAAAGAGAACATTGAAAAAGCAATTGTATTATTTCCTGAAAATGCAGAATATAAAACATTCATTGAAAAATTGACTAAAGAAGGGAAAAAGAAAAAAAGAAAAATGATAATAATTGCTGTTTTTTCAATATTTATTTTGGGATTAATAGCTTTATTAGCAAATAACTACATTAACAATAAAAATGAGAGGAATAAAATTAGTGAAAAAAAATTGCAGATTCTATAGATGCTTTTAACGCATTAGCATTAAAAGAACAAAAAAGAAAAGATTCATTGAATATATTACCTATTAAAGACGTTGATGGCAATATTTACCATCCTGTTAAGATTGGTTCACAAATATGGTTAAAAGAAAATTTAAAAGTTACTCATTATATAAATGGAGACCAGATAACAATGATTACAGATAATTATCAGTGGACATCTCCAAATGGTGGAGCCTATTTCGGTAATATTTCAACAAATGGAAGGTTATATAATTGGTTTGTTGTTCAAAGTAATAGAGTATGTCCAAAAGGGTGGCATGTTCCAAGTATGATTGAATTAAAGAAACTTGTGGAATTTTTAGGAGGTGAAAACACAGCTTGTTCGCAACTTGCTAATCTTGTAGATGTGGGTAATGCCGAGGAGATATGCTATAATGGGGTGCCGAGCAATAAAGGGCATTGGTGGTCGAGCACTAAAGAGCAATATTCTGCTTGGAGTTTATGTTTCATTTATAGTGCAAGTTGTTCAGCAGGTATTACGTGCGATAATCCAGAAAATAATGTTTTATGCGGATTTTACATAAAATGTATAAAAAATGAATAATTTTGTAAAATAAATTTTGTTTTAAAAAATTCCGTCGGCAGGGATTTGCAATCCCTGCCGTTTTATTATAAGGATTTTCAATCCGATACATTGATGAGTAACAACAAAGAATTCTCATTTTAAAAAAATGTTCCACCCCTCAAAAAGGTGGAACATTTTTTTATTACTAAGCAAGCAAAGAATTTTGTAATTTTGTAATTTTGTAAAAAAAAGTCACACAAATGAGTTATACAGATAAGCTTAAAAAGATTGAGGCATTACAGAATAAAATCAATTCGCATGGTGAATTTACCACCGAAATAAAAGAAAATATCAATTACAGATTTCGCCTTGATTGGAATTATTATTCTAATTCAATGGAAGGCAATACGCTCTCCAAAGCTGATACGCGTAACTTAATGGTGGACAAAATTACTGTGGGAGGAAAACCCATAAAAGATGTGATGGAAATGCAAGGACATGATGAGATAATTACTGAAATTATTAAAGTTGGAAAAGGTGATGCTCGTATATCAGAGAAAAGAATCAGGGAGATTCACAAAGGTATCATGTACGAAACAGATGAAGCAAAAAAGAAAAATATTGGAATTTGGAAAACTATACCTAATCATATAATTAATTACAAAGGTGAACGATTTGATTTTACTGCACCCGTGGATGTTTCGGACGAAATGCACAATTTATTGAATGATACCAATGCGGCTATTGATGCAATAGTCAGCAAAAAGAGAAACGCACAGAATCCTGTTGATCTTGCTTTGCAATTTCACCTTAAATTTATTACCATACACCCTTTTTATGATGGCAACGGGAGAACCGCACGCATACTTACCAATCTTTTGCTTATTTCAATGGGATATCCGCCATTTGTAATTAAAACAGATGACCGCGACAATTATTACCATTATATTGGTGATGTTCAATGTTACGATGGCGATCAGGATTTGCTTTTTGATTTTATGGCTGACATGATTATACGTTCACAAAAATTGGTGTTAGATGCTATTGAGGGGAAAGAAATTTCGGGTCCTGATGATTTTGATATGGAGATAGAAATGCTGAGACGAATGCAAAAACCTAAAAAAGAAATAATAAAGAAATCGAATGATGTGGTACAAAAGATATTAAAAGAAGTTTATTTTCCTTTACTTGTTGAAACAGACAAGAATTTGTCAAAATTGGATAAACTTTTTAAGAAACATTCATGGATATATTTTGAGGAACCAAAGGCACCTAAGTATGATATTGCCCTGAAACCGACTATTGATTCTTTGCAAAACACTATGAATAATTTTTATACAATACCTGTAAATCAGGGAGACTCATTTCATGGTTTTAAAGCTGCATATTGGTTGATTAATTACAATGGCCGTGAAGATTTTAGTCTGGAAGTTTCATTTAAAATCCATTTTTCAGATATCAACTATAATATAGAGGTTTTCATTGGTCAACCCTTTGCCGGTGGTACAATGTTGAAGATATTTAATAAACTGATAAAGGATATTATCAAAGAAGAAACCCCATTTGATGAGTTTAAAAATTGTAATCTTCCAATAACAGAATATGCCGATGAGGTAATGAAAGAAACTATTAAAGATTGGGCAGAAAAAGTAAGCAAGGACGCATTAGATTTTATTAAGAAAAAAGTAAACGGTAAAATAAAATAATTAGCAAAATAATCAATAAGACACAGTGAGTAATTTTTAAATTTGAAATAATTGAAAAACTATTGAAATTTCTTGTATGTTGAACTTTAAACAAAATTTTAAATCATAAATCAATGTCATTTTGTTTAGATTTCAATACAAATGGAACCACATAGGCACATAGAAACATCGAAATTCACATAGTCGGATTTAAGCGAATTTTCTATGTGAAGCCTATGTTTCTATGATTCTATGTGGTAAAGTAACTGAATGTTTTTTCTTAACTCAACGATTCTGGATATTAAATCTCAAATCCTAAATCACAAATCCCCTAAATGCTTTTCTCCAGCCTCGCATTTCTGTATTTATTTTTACCTCTGAACATTGTTCTCTATTATTTGTTTAAGAACAAAGTTTACAGGAATATTGTGCTGGTGCTCTTTTCTTTTATTTTTTATGCATGGGGTCAACCACTCTGGGTTACTCTTTTGTTGATGACTGCTGTTGCAGATTATTTTCTTGGCAGATTGATTGAAAAACATTCAGGAACTTCATCAGGTAAAGCGATATTATTTCTTTCAGTAGCTTTCAATATAGGCTTGCTGGTGTTTCTCAAGTACAGTGGGTTTCTTTATGAAAATATTAATGCATTGTTTTCGGTTTCACTGGAACCTCCGTCTTATGGTCTGCCATTGGGGATTTCATTCTATACTTTTCGCTCAGTTTCGTACCTTGTGGATGTTCACAGAAAAGATATAAAAGCCGAAACATCCTTCCTTGACTTTTTAATGTTTCTGAGCCTTTATCATCTCGTGGCAGGTCCTATTGTCAGATATTCTGAAATACCTGATCAGATAAAACAACGAAGTTTCAATATTCATCACATCAGTTCAGGTATCAATAGGTTTTGCATTGGGTTGTTTAAAAAGGTTTGTATTGCCAATATTGCCGGCGATTTTGTCGCACAATACATGGGTGGCGATCCACGTCTGCTGACTACGGAATTAAGCTGGTTCGGACTGATCATGTTTACCATTCAGATCTATTTTGATTTCTCAGGTTATTCAGATATGGCTATTGGGTTGGGAAGGATCTTCGGGTTTAACTATGCCGAGAATTTCAATTACCCATACATCTCCCGCTCTGCAACTGAATTCTGGCGCAGGTGGCATATTTCATTAAGCAGTTTTCTGAGAGATTATTTATTCACACCACTTGTTTTAAAATTCCGCAATTGGGGGAAAAGCAGTGCGATCATTGCAACCCTGATCACTTTTACCATTTGTGGGTTGTGGCATGGCCCAAGTTGGAATTATATTCTTTGGGGATTCTATTTCGGAGCGCTCATTTCACTTGAATTATTATTTCTGAAAAAGTTTTTCGCCAGGATCCCGCGTGTGTTTTCGCATGTTTACTTATTGTTTTCTGCTATCATGGGATGGTCACTTTTTTATTTCACCGATCTTTCGCACCTGTGGAATTACCTGGGAGTGATGTTTGGAAATTCAGAGAATGCTGCATTCCATTTTGAATTTTTCACCGTACTCAAAGCAAATATTTTTTGGCTGATCATTGCAATAGTTTTTTGCATGCCGGTATATCCATTTGTTGAGAAATACCTGATGACGCATAGCAAATTTGCCTTTCTGCAACCTTCTTCATTGTTCAAAACAGTTGTGGTCATTGGTTTTAATATTTGCCTGTTATTGCTTGCAACTTCAATGCTTGTTGGTAAAAGCTACAATGCATTTTTATACATGAAATTTTAACCTGAAAGTGGCAATGATAATTTAGTTAAAGATGAATCGAACCGGAACAAATAAAAATGAATTTATACAGGTGGTGGTTTTTACCGTCGTACTTGTTGTGTTCGGTATATTCTTCTTTGCAATGCCTCACAAGGCGATTTCATTTATTGAAAAAAGGAAGCTGTCAGTGATGCCTGTTTTCTCATGGGACAATCTGTCAAAAGGTAAATACACGGACAGCCTTGATCTCTTTTTTGCTGATAATTTTCCATTCCGTGAAAACTTTGTTGAATTTGCATTTCAATTGAAAGAAGCAAGAGGTTTGGGGGCTGAGGACTTCGCATTTTACCGCACACCTACTTCAATAAAACCCCCTAAATGTGGTAAAACCAAAAGAGATACTCTTGATGATTCTTCAAGAGTTAAAGATGGCGAGGGAGACATTGTGAACAATTGGATCTTTATCTGTCAGGGAAGAGCTTTGCAAATGTTTGGTGGCACAAACGGAATGGCTTTGGCTTATGCAGCAACCATCAATAAATACCAGGCTTTGCTGAAGGACAAGGTCACCATTTATAATATCGTTGTTCCAACAGCCACGGAATTTTATCTGCCAAAAGAATATTTAAGATCAACAGTGCAGGAGAAACCAAATATTGATTTGATCAATAATAACCTGAGTTCCGGAGTGAGAGCTGTGGATGCATATTCAGAATTATTGGCGCACAAAAATGAATATCTGTATTTGAAAACAGATCACCATTGGACTGTGTTGGGTGCTTATTATGCATACAAAGCTTTTTGCAGATCGGCAGGATTCACTCCACTTGCATTAAATTCGATGGTGAAGAAATCAAAGCCCAATTATATCGGCTCCATGTATGACTTCACGCATGATAAAAGATTGCTTGATAGTCCGGACACAGTGGATTATTACATCATACCCGGAAATTATAAAACATTTGATTACTATACAGCAAATCAGAAACTGGCTGTCAGATCACAGTTGCTCGTTGAATATGGATGGGGTTATGGAGTCTTTCTTGGCGGAGATTTCCCACTGATAAAGGTTGAAACAGGAGTTAAAAATGGAAAGAGTGTTTTGCTTGTCAAGAACTCTTATGGCAATCCATTTGCCCCGTTTCTTGCTGCACATTATGAAAATGTTTACATTGTTGATTACAGATATTTCAATTTGGGTTTGATAAATTTTATCATTGATAATAATGTGAACGACCTGATATTTCTTAACTGCTCCATGCTTGCAAATGCTGATTGGCATATCAGGTGTATCAACAACATCATGTATTATCGTAATGTCCCAATCCATGTTCCAAAAGATTCTTTAAAGCTTAAACACGATAAAGATTCTATAATTACGAAGCATGTTGATTCATTAAAATAGAATTGAATAATTGGGATTAATGATAGTCCGGGAAAATATTTACAATCGTCTTTAAAACCTTATTAAATTTGCCTTTCTGGAAGATATCGCCCCGATGGGGCTTCATTTTCAGGTCAAGAATTCTGACTACAAAGATTTCACCTCTATGAGGTTTCTAAACTCGCTAAAGCCCTAATCACGTAGTGATTTAATCTTTGTAATAAAAATTACTCAGCAGCATTAAAGTCACTTCGTGACGATATAAAAAATTTAATCGGGCAGTAATATTAATGATATACGTCGGTAATAGAAGCAGGGAAGCTGAAAAGGGAGAACCACCTTCACAATATTTAAATCCAATATCCACCTTAGTTTTCGTAAATTTGCAATTGAATGAAAATATTAAAATGATCTCACAAACAAGGACTCTTTTTTCCGGTTATTCCAAAATTTGTTTTTTATTGGTAATCTTATTTGTTTTTGCCGGTAAAGGATTTTCCCAATTTAAATACACACCCGATACTTCCACTTATAAATGGTTGCTCCCCGAATTTGATACAGTGCAATTTTACCAGCGAGAAGCTATGCTGCCTTTTTATCAGGCATGGAAATCATCTTCAAAAGAGAAAATGGTTGTTGTTTATATGGGTGACTCGCATGTGCAATCAGATATTTTACCGGGAGAACTAAGGAGAAATCTGCAGTCTATACATGGAGCAGGAGGGAGGGGGATGGTTTTTCCTTATTCCACTGCGAAAACCTATTCTTCGGTTGAATATAAATCAACTCATACCGGAAACTGGCTGTTTGGTAAAGGATGCATTGTGCCATCAAGAATTCCTTTGGGAGTGACAGGAATGACAGCAAGAACGAGTGATTCCAGCGCAAGCTTCACAATTACTTTTTTAGTTTCGGTGCCTGATAACTATGATAAACTACGTGTTTATTGCAAGCATGAAATATCAAGTTTCGATTTCATTTTAACCTGTGGTGGTAAATCCAGAACGATACACATTGATTCTTCATTTAAAAACAATGAACCATTTATTGAATTGGATATTCCTCCGATCAAAGACCCAATTACCATTAAAATGCATAAAAGCAAATCCACACAAAGTGAATTTGAATTTTATGGAATGGACATTGAGAGCAGTACTGATAAAGGTGCAGTCGTTCATGCGGTAGGAGTGGGCGCGGCGCAATACCAGTCTGTGTTGTATGAAAATTTGGTCAGCACCCAATTGCTATATCTGAATCCCGATCTTGTTGTTCTTGATTTCGGAACCAATGATTATTTATACGATGACAGCATCAAATCTAATTTGCAAAGTCAGATCATTCAGATCATAAAAATTGTGAGAACGGCTGCTCCGAAAGCATCTATTTTGTTGACATCAACAATGGATATGTATCGCAGAGGACATGATCTGCATTCCGGAATTAAATTCTCAGACCTTATCAGAAACATTGCAAAGAAAGATACCTGTCTTTTCTTTGATTGGTTTTGGATTGCAGGAGGGCAGGGTGTGATGAAACAATGGCAACAAAGCGGATTGGCACAAAAAGACATGATACATCTCACGTTTAAAGGATATGATCTCAAAGGGGACCTGCTTACAAATGCACTTGCAAAGTCAGTGGAGTGGATGGATAAAAACCCAAAGGGTGATTCGCTTGTCTTAAACACTGACAGTATTCGAAAAAAACAATTGCGTACACTTAATAAGGAAAAAGAGAACAATGTAAAGAATGTTCCAACTGCAACCGGGATTCAGCATGTCATATTGAAAGGAGAAACACTGGGATCCATTGCCCGAAAATATGGAGTCACTATTGCCTTGATCAAAAAGTGGAATGGATTGACATCAGATATGATCATAGCAGGAAAAATATTATGGATCTATTGAAATCTCGTTGAAATAACCAGACAGTTTCAATTATAACTGAAATAATTTTAAAGTACACAAATCATCAGCACTTCGTTATTTTTAAAGTAGATATTACTGGAAGAATGGCTGGATAAAAGGGGCAGGAAACAAGGCTTTCAAACAAACAAGTATTTTAATTTGTCAATTCTTTAGAGCCAGCCCATTTACACTTCATTAACAAATATTTGCACTTCATTTACATGTGTTTGTTGATGGTCTGACTACTTTTGTCAACAGAATTTTAAACGATATAACTTCTATGTTGACCTTGATGAATTGCAATGAGATTTTTTTAGTTTCACATACTAAGAAACGCTGTGATATTCTCAGGGAAAGCTACGAACGTTTAGTTTGTTCAGGTATTAAAAAAAGAAAGCTCTTTGAAAGTATTACTTTTAAAGAGCTTCTTCTTTTAGCGGTCCGGACGGGACTCGAACCCGCGACCCCGTGCGTGACAGGCACGTATTCTAACCAACTGAACTACCGAACCGGTTATTTTTAATAAAAGAACTTTGTTTCCCATAAATGGGTTTGCAAAAGTAACAAAAAAATGATTCAATCAAAATTATTTTAATAAAAAGAAAAATTCTGCAATGCCTGATTCGGAAAACACTGAGAAAAAAACAAGAAAATAAAAGTAAAATTACAATAACAAAACAACTTAATTAAAAATCAAAAACAATGAAAAAGATCATTTTAGTCCTCACAGCAACAGTCTTCACTTTTTTGGCAGTGAACGCTCAAACAACTACTAACAAAACACAAACAAGCAATGCCAACAGTCCTGTAATTAAATTTGATACGACCCTCCATGATTTCGGAACAATTATTAAAAGAACAGATCCTGCAAAGTGTGAGTTTAAATTTACCAACACCGGCAAAGAACCTTTGATACTTTCTGATGTAAAATCATCATGTGGCTGCACAATTCCTTCATGGACCAAAGCTCCGGTATTGCCCGGAAAAACCGGCGTTATTACTGTTAGCTATACCAAAACAAATATTGTAGCTACTATTGACAAGCAAATAACAGTTTTTTCAAATGCCAAAAACGGGAATATTATCTTAACCATCAAAGGAAAAGTTATTGAAGACCCGAATGCTCCTAAAACAACTACAACACCAACTCAGGGTCATTAAAAAAGAATGTTGGGATTGTTCTCCAATTAGCAAATTACTTTTACATTTGTCCCGGTAATTAATTACCGGGATTTTTTTTATTTAAAATTAAATACTATGCCACAGTTATCACAGAAAGGTTGCCAGATGCCGGCATCACCTATAAGAAAACTTGTCCCCTACGCAGACGAAGCAAAAAAAAGAGGCATTAAAATTTATCACCTGAACATTGGACAACCGGACATTCCAACGCCTGATATCGCCATTGACGCTGTAAGGAATTTCGACCTGAAGTTGATCGAGTACAGCCATTCAGCCGGTATTTTATCTTACAGGAAAAAACTTTGTGAGTACTATAAAAGGTGTCAAATTGAGATTACACCTGATGATATCATTGTTACTACAGGCGGCTCGGAAGGGATAATCTTTGCGCTTCAGATTTGCCTGAATCCTGGTGATGAAGTAATAATTCCGGAACCATTTTATGCAAATTACAATGGATTTGCTGTCAATGCAGGCGTAGTTGTTAAACCTATCCACTCATCAATTGAAACAGGTTTTGCACTGCCTCCTATTGCCGAGTTTGAAAAAGCAATAACTTCCAAGACAAAAGCAATTATGGTTTGCAACCCAAATAACCCGACTGGTTATTTGTATTCAAAAGAAGAACTGGAATCACTCAGGGATATCGTAAAAAAACACGATCTCTTTTTATTCTCAGATGAGGTTTACAGGGAGTTTTGCTATGATGGCAAAGAGCATTATTCAGCAATGCAACTGGAGGGTATTGAAAATAATGTGATCTTGCTTGACTCAATTTCCAAACGTTATAGTGCCTGTGGTGCCCGTATCGGAACATTTATCAGCAGGAATAAAGAGGTGATGAAAATTGCAATGAAATTTGCACAGGCACGCTTAAGTCCGCCAACATTTGGACAGGTTGTGGGTGAAGCTGCCATTGACACGCCTCAGGAATATTTTGACGGAGTTCTTAAAGAATATATTGCACGCAGGAACATTGTTGTTGAATCTATCAATAAAATTCCGGGATGTTTTTGCCCAAAACCTTCAGGCGCATTTTATGCAGTCGCAAGACTTCCGATTGACGATGCAGATAAATATTGTCAGTGGTTGTTGGAAAGTTTCAGTTATGAAGGACAAACTGTAATGTTAGCTCCTGCTACAGGATTCTATTCCACTCCCGGACTTGGAAAAAATGAAATCAGGATCAGTTATGTGTTGAATCTCGATTCATTGAAAAATGCAATGAAGTGCCTGGAGGAATCACTGAAGGTATATCCCGGAAGAACAAAATAAACTACAAGTTAAAATCAATAAAGTTAATAGCTCTGATTTGAGAAAAGCAAAAAACTTTTCTTAAGTCGGAGCTATTTGTTTTGCTTTTGTAAATCCGCTGCCCTTGCGCTATATTCAGCAGCTTTCTTATCGTCACCCATACCTTTATAAGTACTGGCAAGATTCATGTACATGCTGGAGTTGTCAGGGCTTACTGCCAATGCCTTTTTAAAGAATTCTATTGATTTGTCAAATTTCTTTAATATCCCGTAAGCTACTCCAATATTTTGCAATAATGAAGCATCAGAGGGGGAGATTGAGTAAGCTTTGAGGAGAAACTCAATTGACCTGTTGATGTCATTTAAATGCTTCCCGTAAATTTCACCTATTTTATTCAAGGCTGCCACATTATTTGGATTTTTTGTCAATAACCGGTTTAATACACTGATAGCAGAATCTATTTGGTTTTTATTTTCATAAACATCAGCAATGTCAATAATGTAATCCGTGTTCGTGGGTTGAAGTTGGCTAAGTTGTGTATAGCTTAGAATAGCTTCATTATAGTCTTTATTTTTTACACTCATTTGTGTAGAATAAATCCAATTGTTCAATGCCTTTTTATCACCTGGGTTGATCACTAAAGCGCTGTCATTATATTCTCTGGCTTTGCTGTAATTTTCAAGGTCAATCATAACTTTCCCCAATAAGAACCAGCCTACACCATATTTAGGATGGATAGCAACTCCTCTTTTAAGAAAGTTTAATGCAGTGTTCAACATCTCTTTCTTTTTTGCAGGGTCCAATTCTTTTTCTGCCAGTTCCATTGTTTGGCCGCCTGCTGAAACATTGCATTTGGCGCTGTTTGTTGAAACCTTTACATCAGTCGTAAATAGAGTATAGTCATCGTGCCATGTAGGATTTCTTGAAATTGTTTTCACGGAATATCCAAGCAGAATGATCCCTATAAAAATGAAAATTGCAGTCCGCAACTTTTCTTCTCCAAACCAAACTTTGAATTTTACTGTGGCCAGATATGCAAGAACCATGCAGAATCCGAGCAATGGAGTGAACATAAAACGATCGTTCATGAAAGTGCCAATTGGAAAGATCAGGTTTGATGAAATTGAAAATGTAAGACCGAAAAATAGAATACTGTAGGTTATGATCTCTTTCTTTTTAAAGCGCCAAAGAGCATAGATGATCATGGACGAATAAATCAATAAAGGTATGATGGCTCTGACATCATTAAAATTAATGATCGGAATTTGTTTCGGATAATAATCATGTGTAAGCGGGTGAGGGAATATGAGCAAAAGAAGGTATTTTCCCCATGTCAGAAGTATTGTAGCAAACTTCTGTGCTGCGCTGGCTCCAAGAAAAGGATTGTTTAATAACTCAAAATCTATGTTGGAATTTAATAAGAATCCAAGAACGGAAGCCCTGATCGCGATAAAGAAAATTGTCACACCCAACAAGCATCCTGTTGAAATTAAAATTTCCTTTGGTTTTGCTTTTGTGAAATAATATAAAGTAAGTGGAATAACAGCAATAAATGTGACAACATCTTCTTTTGACATCAGACCGAGGAAAAAAACCAACACAGCCCACAAGAGGTTTATTGGCCGTGACTGTTGGATGTATTTTAAAATAAAATAAAATGTTCCAAAAGATCCGAGTATTCCCATGATCTCATCTCTTCCTTTCACATTTGCTACATCTTCTACGTGGAGCGGGTGCGCAATAAAAAGAACAGTGGCAATAAATGCGAATGTCAAATAAAAAGGTGTCTTCCCCGGTGGGAAAACCATTGTAAGCACTTTATATACCAGCAGGCAAGCCAATGCATAGAGCAGGATGTTTATTAAATGCCCGATTCCTGCATTAAAATCTTTTAGTATTCCATATTCAATTGCAAAAGTAATGTGTGAAAGTGGTCTGTAACGCCCACCTGCGACAAGGTTTTTCTGCTTCCCGAAAAATCCGACAAATGAATCTGTAGTCAAAATATCCTTAATTCCACTGAACCCTTTTTTTGTAAATGCATTTTCAGTGATCAGCAGGCGATCATCAAGAGCATATTTATTGAAAATTGAATTGCCATAAAGTACAAGGACGAAACCAAACAATAGATAAAATGGAAGGTTTACATTCCTTTTGGATTGGGGAACAGGCATCCTCTCTTTACCGGATGCCTGGTTGACCAATGGTTTATTTTGTTGCCCTTTTTTAAGAGGAGGCTTTTTCTTCATTGCTGATTTGGTAATTTTATATCTACGCCAAAATTATTATTTTTTCTGAGCATAAAAGTTGGCTTTCAAATTAAACTCATCTGCCTTTTTTCTATTTCCCAGCAATTCGTATGTCCTTGCCATATTTTTACACAGTTCGACGCTTGTAGAATCAAGCTGAAATGCTTTGGAAAAATAAAACAATGAGTTCTTAAAATCTACCTTCAATCCATAAACCACACCGAGGTTTGCAAGTGTTTTTGAATACGAAGGATTTCGCTGATAGGCTATTTCAAGATACTTTAAGGATTCATCATAGTCTTTGTAAAATTGTCCGTAATACTCTGCAATAGTATTGTAGGCATCATAATAATAGGGCTTCCTTTTTATCAGATTTTTAAGAATTATTAATGCCGAATCAGTTTGATTTAAATTTTTATAATCGTTGGCTATGTTGAATTGATAAGTAGAGTCTGCAGGGTTTTGCTTGTCGAGAAATCTGTATATAGCCAGGGCACTATTATACTCTTGTTTTTTGTCATACTGATTACCCAGGTAAAAAAGGTTTTTCAATGCAACGGAATTTGATGGATCATATTTGAAAACGGCTTTCAACGACTTCACCGCTTCCTGAAATTTATCAAGAAATATCTGAACTTCTCCAAGACAATCCCATCCGGCAATATTTTCATCATAAATTCCAACACCTTTTTTCAGATATTCTTCTGCCTGGATATACTGCTCCTTCTGTTTCACCGTATCCTTTTCCTCACGGGCTTTATTTAATATCAATGAGCCAGCAATAACGTTGCATCTTCCGCTATTTGTGGATGTTTTTACATCCGTGGTAAATAGAGTGAAGTCGTCTTTCCACGCAGTGTTTCGGCTGATTGTTTTAACTGAGAGTAGCAACATTATTATTAAAAGTGCAGAAACAAAAAGTTTTTGTAGCCTGATCTTATTAAGGAAAAATGCTGCTACTATAGCAAAGCCTAATAACGGAGTGAACATAAAACGATCATTCATGAAAAGACCAAGATCGAAAAAGAGATTTGATGTTACCGAAAATGTGATGAGGAAGAATAATATCCCAAAAGCTACAACATTCTTTTTCCAGATTGTTTTAATTGAATAAATGAAAAGAGACATGAAGATTAATGCAGGAAATATTGCCCGTGCATCAGCCCATCCAATGATAGGGATTTGCCATGCATAATAATCATGCGTCAGCGAATAAGGGAAAATGAGTAAAATTAAATACTTCAGCCACGTGAAAGCCACAGTGGCGTAGCGATCAGCAAAGCTTGCATATTTGAATGGATTGTGAAATAACTCTGCAACTACAGCATGCCCTGAAGTGTTGCCTACAACTGAAAGCCTGATGATAAAATAAATTGCTGCCGCAACAAGCAATGGTGCTAAAACTATTGCGTATTCCTTTAAATTAGATTTTCTGAAAACTAAAATTGTAAGTGGAACAACTGCAAGAAAAGTTAAACTACTTTCCTTTGACAGCAATGCAAACATAAAAAAGAAGAACGAAAGAAAAAGATAAAAGGCTTTTTTAGTATCCGTATATCTGATCGAAAAAAAGATCATGAGCACGCCTCCAAGCATGCCCAAGATCTCATCTCTGCTCTTAATATTTGCAACAACTTCTGTATGCAACGGATGCGCAATAAATATTGCAGTCGCAATGAAAGGGATACTATTGTACCAATGTTTCAATCCTGAATTATTAAAAAGCGAACTCAGTAAAATATAAATCAACATTGCTAAAAACCCATACAATAAAATATTGATCAAATGACCCACTGCAGGGTTCATTTTAAAAAGGCCATACTCAATTGCGAAAGTAACTTGTGATAAAGGTCTGTACCTTCCTCCCTGGTAAATTGCATTATCACTGCCTCCGTTAACGCCTGCAAATGCATCATGTGTTAGAATGCTCCCTATTCCACCAAAGCCTTTAAGCGTGAATTTGTTTTCTTTAATTACGAGTCCGTCATCAAGGACATAGCCAAAATTTACCGTGTTTATGTAAAGAAGAACAGCAAAGAAGAATAAAAACCATGGAGCATATTTCTTCTTTGATTCAACCCATTCTGAAAAAGAAATATTCTTCGTCTGTCTTGTATTTATCGGCTTTACTGCGTTTTGTTTCTTACTGATATTTCCCTGCTTCTTGTTCAATGTCGAAAATTATTGAAAGTTATTACGCTTTATGAAAATTCAAAAACTCTATTCAAAATCCGGGTAGAGAATATACTTCTTCCTGATCTTTTTGAACTTTTCAATATCAGCTTTCCATGAAAGATGAATGTCGTCTTCCGATACGCCGGCGATTACCTGTTTACGCAACTTGTCTGTTCCTGCAAGCTTGTCAAAATACGTATTGAAATATTGAGCTGTGTCAGGAATATTCTTGTATGCTGCGGTTAACCAAAAGAGATAAATTTTACGAAGATTCTTAATATAGATGTCAGCGAAATCATCCAATTTATAACCGTTGCACTTTACTCCCATGTATTTTGGATTTAGAGCGCCGGGTTTATTTTCGGGAGTAAAAGAATAATTTCCGTTTTTCATATCCGGATGACCGATAACCTGGAAAGGCAGATCAGTTCCTCTACCCACTGAAACAACTGTTCCTTCAAACAATCCCAGCGAAGGATAAAGATAAACGGCTTCCATATTTGGCAGGTTTGGTGAAGGTGCTACAGGAAGTTGATAAAAGTACAAATGATTATAATTGTCAACGGTCACATATTTGAGATTGCATTTAATTCCGTTACTTAGCCATCCTTCTCCATTCACCATGGTGGCATATTCGGCAATGGTCATTCCATAAACTATTGGCACTGGATGCAAGCCTATGAATGAAGAAAATTCCTTTTGCAATATTGGTCCGTCAACATAATAACCATTAGGGTTTGGCCGATCAAGGATCAAAAATTCAACATTGTTTTCAGCACAAGCTTCCATCATGTATGTCATTGTTGAAATGTAAGTGTAGAACCTCACACCCACATCCTGTATGTCGTACACCACCACATCAATTCCTTTCAGGTCGCCTGATTTGGGTTTCTTACGTTTGCCGTATAATGAAATGATGGGAAGACCTGTAATACTATCAACGGAATTTTTTATGATTTCGCCTGCGTTGGCTTTGCCACGAAAGCCATGCTCCGGACAGAATATTTTCTTTACATTGATCCCGGCATGAAGAAGACTGTCAACAAGGAAAGTTTTTTTTATTAATGAGGTCTGATTCACAAGAACTGCTACTCTTTTCCCTTTTAATAATGGAAAATATAATTCAGTCCTTTGGGCACCTACTTTAATGCTATCAGCGGTGATGACTTTTTCGTTTGCGAAAGAAATTTCTTCCTGAGAATACGATGTCAGCGCCAGTACTGAAAAGACTGCCAGTAATAATGATTTGTATTTTACTTTACCCATCGGGATTATGTTAGTAACATTATTGCAAATTTAGAAAAAATCACATGTGGTTGGACTGAAAAAATAACTAATAAAAAAACAAAGTAAAACTTTTAAAATTGCCGGCATGTGATCGTAATTAAATTGCAGTGATAATTCTCAATTTAAGTCCTTCCCCATTTCTCCGGATTTAAGTATGAGCTTTGAATTTGTGCGGAAAATTTCAATGCAGTTAAAAGGAAACTGCGGTTTCTTACGAATAATTGATATTTTTGCATAAATCCTGATGGAATTGAATACCGAACTTTTTATTGCCAAACGCATATTCTCAGTAAAGGAACTGGGAAATCTTTCAAAACCTGCAGTACGGGTAGCTATTGCAAGCATCGTTCTCAGCATTGCAGTAATGATCGTATCAGTTGCGATTGTCACAGGTTTTCAGCAGCAAATTCGTGATAAGGTAATTGGTTTCGGCGCGCATATTCAGATAAGCAAATTCGACTCAAACACTTCCCTTGAAGTAAAACCAATTGATAAGAAACAGAGCTTTTATCCCTCTTTTAATGATGTTCCCGGCATCAGGCACATACAGGTTTACGCTGTAAAAGCAGGCATTATAAAAACTAAAGATGAAATGGAAGGTGTGATGCTGAAAGGTATTGGCAGTGATTATGACTGGACCTTTTTTAAAAACCGAATTGTGGAAGGAAAAATATTTTCGGTGAATGATTCAACGGATTCAAAGGATATCATCATTTCCAAAATGCTGGCAAAAATTCTGAAATTGAAAGCTGATGATTCTTTGCGGATGTATTTTATTTCAAGTGGACAGTCACAGCTACGACAAAGGAAATTCCATGTCTCCGGAATTTATGAAACAGGGATCGAAGAATTTGATAAACAATTTGTGCTTGGTGATATTGGACAGATACAAACATTGAACAAATGGAAAAGATCGCAGGTAGCAGGCTTTGAAGTGTTATTGAACAATTTCAATGATCTTGACAAAATGAGCGAATATGTTTACAAAAATATTCCCTATGATCTCGACTCAAAAAACATTGAACAATTAAATCCGCAAATATTCGATTGGCTTGGCTTGCAGGATATGAATGTTGTTATCATTCTTACGCTGATGATATTGGTTTCCGCCATCAATATGATCTCTACTTTGCTTATTTTGATTTTGGAAAGAACCAATATGATTGGCACTCTGAAAGCGCTTGGCGCAAAGAATGGAAGTATCCGGCGAATTTTCCTTTATACGGCAGCAAACCTGATAGGGAAGGGCTTGTTGTGGGGAAATATTGTCGCAATTGGCCTTTGCTTGTTGCAACTTCAATTTGGCATTATCAAACTTCCTCAGGAAACATATTATGTCTCCACGGTTCCGATTAACCTCAATATTTTCCACATACTATTACTGAATGTCGGGACGCTTATAGTCTGCATGCTCATTCTGATCATTCCGTCGTATATTGTGACAAGGATAACTCCTGTAAAAGCAATCAGATTTAATTAAAAAAAAAGTGTCTGAAGTTCTTTGTAAAACTTTAGACACTCAAGGCACTTTAGGCACTTTCTTTACCTCACATCTTTCAGAAACTTTAGCTTTTCTTCAAGCACAATAATATCCTGTTTGGTTTTTTCTATTTTCTTCAGGAACTCATCCTTTAAAAGCGTGGCATTTCTTGAATTTGCAAGGAATCCAATATTGTTTTCCCACAATTTTATATCGTTCTTAAGTTCGCTGATCTTGCCGGTAATAAAGCTTCTTTCTTTTGAAATAGCTTGTGAAGCTCCCGGTGATTGAGCAATATTTTCAAATTTTGATTTGAATCCGATTGTGATCTTTTCAATACTCCCCAGTTTCAGTTTATCAAGATGAGCGTTTATGGCTTCTCTGAATTCGTCATGAATAGTGTTTTTGAATTTCATCGGAACATGTCCTATTTCCATCCATTTACGCTGAAAGTCCTTGATAATTTGCAGATTTTCGTTGTTGTCAGAACCAAAGGCATATTCTTTCACCTGATTCAAAAGTTCTTCTTTCTGTTTAAGATTCTCTTCTTCTTTTGAATCAATATTGTTGAAATAAGCAGAACGTGCTGTGAAAAACTCATCACTTGCAGCCCTGAAACGAAGCCATATTTTATCCGAATATTTTTTAGGAACAGAACCTATCTTTTTCCATTCTTGCTGAAGTCTGATCAATTCTTCAGCAGTACGTTTCCAATCCTGGCTGTTTTTTATTGCTTCTGCTTGCAGACAAAGGTTGAGTTTTTGGTTATAGTTGGTTACCTGCTCATCTTTCAGTTTGCCAAAATATTCTTTTTTATTTGCGTAGAAAGTATCAATAGCCGTTTTAAAACGGTTCCACAATTCATCGTTTACTTTCCTTGGCAGCGTGCTTATGCTTTTCCATGATTTGAGCATATCATCGAGAACAGTGGTTTGGTCCTGCCATTCTCTGATAGAATTCAATGTCATTTCAGCTATCTGCTCAGCCTTCTCACAAAGCGCTGTCTTGGTTTCAAGAATGGTTTCCTGTTCTTCGTGCAGCTTGTCATAATGTTCGCGTCTGCGTTCATTGATCTTCTCTGTAGCATTGCGGAAGCGTTCCCATATCTCATCTTTTTTGTCCTGCATCACAGGGCCGATATCGCGCCACATTTCATGGTATTTCTGTAATTGACGGAACGTCTTTATTACCGAAGTTTCCAGTAAAAGTTCTTCTGCTTTTTCACACAGTTCAATCTTTGCTTCAAGATTCTTTTTCAGGTCAAGTTCTTTCAGTTCACGATTGATCTTTACTTTGTCAAAGAATTTCTCGACAAGAAAATTATAATTCTGCCATAAATTATTGATCTCTGTTTTTGGAACCAGTCCTATCTCTTTCCAGCGTTCCTGAAGGGTTTTAAAAGCATCATAGGTTTTCTTAAGCTCTTCGTCTGATTCAACAAGGTGCTTCAGATCTTCAAGAATTTTAAGCTTAAGTTCCAGGTTGGCCTGTTTCTGATTTTCGAGATCTTCATTGAAGCGGATCCTCTTTTCTTTGTAAATGTTCAGAGCAGTAGTGAACCTGATTCCAACTGAATCTTCCTGGAAAGAGTAATCTTCTTTTACACCTCCATCCTCAATGAATTTTGCAAGCGCCGCTTCTTTTTCTTCTTTCTCTTTTTGATAATAGGCAACTTTTACAAGTGCCACTTCCGCTTTAATGTCATTAATATCTTTATCTCTTACGGCTTCTTCAAGAATAACTGTAAGCTCTTCACGAGACATAGTTTCGTAATGGGCTTCAATTTTTTGCTCCTGCTCTTTTTCAATTTCTTTAAGTAAAGCTTTTGTCTGATCAAGTGATTCAATAACTTCTTCTGTCTGCAATTTTCCGTCAGCAATAGCATTTTCGGAGGAGGTTTCTTCTGTTTTTACTTTCTTGACAAGTTTCCTCTTTGCAGTTTCAGCAACAGGATTGCTTAATTCTTCTGCTACCGGATTTTGTTCCTGCTCTGCCACAGGTTCAGCAATTGTTTCCACCGGGAGTTCATCACCTGAAACTATTTCATCGGGTAGAGGTTTCTTGATGCGGGGCTTTCTTGCAGGTTTTTCTTTAGCTATATCAGCAGGATCAGCAAGAATTTCATTTTCTGAAACAGGTTGAATTACCTCTGACGGAATTTCAGATTCTGTAGCCGTTTCTTCGATTGTGTTTTTTTTAGCCCTGATTTTTTTTGCAGGTTTCATGTCGGGAGAATCCGGCGATTCTTCAATGTTTTCCTGCTTTGCGACATCAGTCACCGTTTCAGCTTCTGCTTCGGTAACTTTGACTTCTTCCTTTAATAAAGGTTCTGCCGGTGGTTCATCAGATGGAATTTCTATCAACTCAACATCCTGTTTAATGCCGTCGTTTATTTGTTCAACGACTTCTTTACTTTCACTTTTCAATTCCCTGAGGGCGTTTTTCTCATCTGAGGAGTCCAGATTCTGGAGATCATTCTCTTCCATTAAATTATTTTTTTACTAATTAAAGTTTTGGTTAACTATGGTACTATGCTATTGCTAATTCAAATATTACGGAACGAACCGAAAAAAGATTACTGTTTTTATTTAAACAAAAGTACTAATAAATTTTTAATAAAGCAGATGGTTTCAGTTTTCCCACTTTGTTCGCCATCTAAAATCAATGGTCATAGGCAATGTTTAAAATACCTATGACCATTAAGCTAATTATCTCAAACCACGCTGAGAAAACTATTTTTCCAATGCCTGTGTAATATCATTCAACAAGTCTTCCGGATCTTCAATACCTACTGAGAAACGAACCAGTGCAGGCGAAATTCCTGCCTTTTTCATTTCCACTTCACCCATTGCCAGGTGCGTTGTCGAGGCAGGATGTGTTACAATGCTCTTACAGGTTCCAAGATGGGTGGCATGTTCAAACACCTCAACCGAATCAATGAATTTTGTTGCATCATCATAATTGCCTTTCAGAACAAATGACATCAGCGAGCTAAAGCCTTTCATTTTGTTTACCTCTTTCATTTTATTGTAAGGATTTGATGCCAGTCCGGGGTAGTTTACAGATTCAACACGCGGATGTTTTTCAAGCAGTGTAGCGACTGCCATTGCATTGCTGCAATGTTTTTCCATCCTCAGCGAAAGAGTTTCAAGTCCGTTCAGATTCAGCCAGGCATTCAGCGGCGCCATTGATGGTCCCAAATAGCGTATCCCGTTTTTCCTGATGCCTTCAATAAATTCTGTCTTGCCGCAAATGATGCCACCAAGACTTGATGCGTTTCCACAAATATATTTTGTTGTTGAGTGAACCACCATGTCGGCGCCCAGATCAATCGGGCTTTGCAATGCAGGAGTAGCAATGGTGTTGTCAACCACCAATGGCAGTCCGTGGGCTTTTGCAAGTTTTGACAATGCCGGTAAATCGGCAACAAATAAAGCAGGGTTGCTTGGTGTTTCTACAAATAAAAATTTTGTTTTCGGAGTGATTGCTTTTTCCCATGCTTCGAGGTTTCCGGGATCAGTTACCCACACCACTTTTGAACCCATTTTTATAAGGCCGGTTCCAAAAAGACCGAAGGTGCCGCCATAAACAAGGTTTGATGAAACAACTTCATCACCCGGGTTCAGAAGGTGGTGACTGAGCAGGAATATTGCTGCCATTCCCGATGCTGCTGCTATTGCAGATTCTGTGTTTTCCAGCGCTGCCATTCTTCTTTCAAAGACCTGCACTGTGGGATTATCCCAGCGACCATAGGTAAATCCTGGCTTATCACCTTTAAATATTTCTGTTGCTTCTTTTGCATCCTCAAAAGGATAGGCCACCGACTGGTAAATCGGAGTAGATGTAGAATCGGGCTTAAAACCTTCGTGTCCCGCATGGATTGCTCTTGTGTTGAAACCTTTTGCTTTCATACTTTATCTTTATTAAGTTTTACAATGTTATTTTTTTTCTTGAAAATTGGGAACAAATGTAGAAGTTTTTATCAATTCAGCACCAATCTGAATATTAATTTAAAAACAAATCCCAAATCTCTCCCTAATGCATCACCGTTATCGTCCCGTGCAGATCATAATCTTTCTTGTCTTCTCCCGATGCCGTAATGACATAAAAGTATGTACCGTCCGAGCAGTTGCCGCATTTCCAACAACCATCAATATTGTCACTGTCGTAAACCGAATTTCCCCACCGGTTAAAGATCATTACCTTGTAATTTTTAAATTTCCCTGCGTATTTTACATGGAAGTCATCATTGTAACCGTCACCATTAGGTGTGATAACATTCGGCACATCCAGCGTTGAAGGGTTGCATTCTGATACGTGCATATAGTTGCTTTTCAGAATTGAATCAGAGCCGCAATGCTGATTTACTACTAACAAAACATCATAATCCCCCGGAACATTATAAGTAACCACAGGACTAATTTCATTGGAAGATGAAGGATTACCTCCGGGAAAGCTCCATGAATAGGTTGTTGTAGATGAATCACAGGAAATAAAAAGTGAATGAAAATTATTTGAAATTCTTGCACAGATTGTATCATTGCCTGTAAAATCAAGACTGGTTGTTACACCTCCACAAGTATTGTAATATAGTTTAGCAATGGCAGTGGTATATTTTCCAGAAACACATGATGTCTGAAAAGCTCCGGGAGTGACAGGATAGTTACACTCAGTAAAAGCACACAGGTAAACAAAGCAGTCGCTTACAGCTATGCATTGTGTTTGGTAAGTTTCATTATCCGGACTTCCCGGAACACCTAATCCGAGATAACCCGAACACATCAGGCTACCATCTGATCTGAAAGTACTGATAAATTGATCTTCGCTTCCTTTGAAAACTTTTTGAAATGCGCATGATGTAACAGGAAAATCTGTACAATAGGTATCACCTGATGTAATGATATTGTTGTCTGCATCGCAGCGTAGACCACTTATTCCTTGATCAGTATTGGTGGAACCACCCAAGTAAGTTGCCCATAGTCTTAATCCATTGTTGTCGAATTTTGCAAGAAATCCATCATCATTTCCACTAATTGAAGGCTGGAAAGAGCTGGTGGTTGAAATATCATTTGCTGACCTTGTGCAGCCACCGATAATTACATTTTCAGCATTATCAACGGAAACACTGAGCGCCCAATCTTCATTTATTCCGCCATAAAAAGTTGACCATATTAAACTGGTTCCTGCAGGATTTATTTTACTTAAAAATGCATCTTCTGTGCCTCCAAAGATCATCTGATGTCCTGCTACAACTGGAAAATCACAAAGGCTTGAGCCATATAAGTAAGTTGAACCGCTTACAAAAATATTTCCGTACTGATCACATGCTACTGCTGAGCAATTATCACCTGACTGCCCTCCTAAATATGTACCCCAAATTCTGGTTCCATTTGAAGAAAATTTTGCGACAAAGGCATCACCATTCCCATTATTTGTAGTCTGATAGCTTCCTGCTGTACTGATATTGTTTAATGAATTTGTAATACCACAAATAATAATATCATTTGTAGCTTTATCAACTACTACTCCGTTAGCATAATCCATATCCCCGCCTCCATAAAAAGTGGACCATAAACGAGCGCCTGATGGATCAAGTTTAATAAGAAATGCATCAACGCTATCTGCACCAATAGAATTCTGATGAACCACATTTCCTACTGTTGCCCCTATTGGAAAATCAGATGAACCTGTATAACCGGCAATATAAATATTTGATTGATTATCTGCGCAAATAGACCATGCCATATCATCCACTGATCCTCCTATATAGGTTCCGAAAATTCTCGTATCAGAGGCACTCATCTTAACCGCAAAGGCAACATTTGATAAACTGGAAATTGTTGTTTGAAAAGCTCCGGAAGAAACAGGAAAATCTGGTGACTGCGTTTGCCCGGTAAATACAATATTCCCATTTGGGTCAGTATCTATTCCCATACCATACTCATTACTGCTACCCCCATAATATGTAATCCACGGGTCAATGATCAAAGCATATTTGCTGTCATAGGCTCCGAGCTTAAATCCAATCACAGCCTCACCTTTCGAGGGATAACTCACCTCGTATTTAAATGGAATGATCAAATCTCTTCCGTTAATATGCTGGTAAACTTTTGGTGAAAAATCAAACATGTAGCCAAGGCTGGTCGCAATGTACAGGCTTTCGTTGTGCATGCTTATTGTTTCAGCTCCCGAATATTTCAGGCTTATCTGCGATGCGTCGGCTTCAGGATTTACAATGATATTGTATTTCAGCCCCTGCTCCTTGTCACCCATGTATTCTACATCTATGCCTGTGTAAATATTCCTGAGCGTTACTGTATCAAACGACCTCACTTTGGTGATCCCCTGCGGACAATGAGGGAAATAAAAATTATCTGTAGTGTTGATCGCTTTCCCTGTAATAATTTCAGACCTGCGATTGGCATGAACAAAATCCAGGTCAATACGGTGAACCTTGACTTCTCTCTTGGCTAATGTGCTGAAGTGTTCCTGCATATAAACTGATTTTGGAACTGTGATGCTCCCGTTTTTCATGCCATCGTCAATGTCTTCGTCAATATCCTCCATCACATCACTGATGTTATTTAAAACAAAACTGACCCCGGTGTCGCGAATATATATTTCCGTACCGCCACTGCGTGACTTAAAGAGAATATCCGGACACAAATGTTTTTCGCGGTTGATGATCTGTCCTTTGTTTTCAGTAAACCAAAGGGAGTTGCCCGGACTGACTGTTGGTTGAGCAATGTTTGTGTTTTGTGCTGACATGATAATGGGCAGCAACTGCATCATTATGCAGATAAATGCAGGAAAAAAATGGCGGGTACTTTTCATCATAATAGGGTCTAATTTAGCAATGGTAACACAACCTCCCGATATTAGATATAACGCCACAAATGTAATGATTAAAAATTACATCGGATGATTATTTATTTTATAATTATTTTTTTTGGAATAAAATAAAAGTATCATGCGAAATAAAGTTTACTTTAGCAGGGCGAAGAACAAATATCCGGATGGCTTTTCAATCACATGAACAAGTATTGAAAAATTAAAAGAATTGTTTTAGCAATAATGTGCATTTGACCGGGCATTGCAATATTGTTATTCAAAACCAAACTGTATGGACAAAAAAGAGATTCTCCTTCAAAAACTCCTTACCCTTCTTGATAAAACTGATGGTTATCTGAATGAGATAACCGCTTTAAAAAAAGAGATTCTTGATCTTCAGAAAACAGAAAAAGAAATCGTTCCTGATATGAAAAGTACGGAGGCAAAGAAGCCATATATCACGCCTGTTGTGGTCAGAAAAATTGAAGAAGAACATCCGGTTGAAAAGCCGGTAACGCCTTTGCCAACTCCCATTGTTCAGGTGCCACCTGTACCGGTTCAACAACCGATGGCTCCTGTATTTCAAAAACCGCCTGTTAAAAAGAAGATCAATGTTGAAAAATATATTGGCGAAAACCTGGTCAACAAAATAGGTATTGCAGTTCTTGTTCTTGGAATAGCATTCTTTGTCAAATATGCCATTGACAAAAATTGGATCAACGAGGTTGCCCGCATGTGGATCGGAATTTTGTGCGGATTTATTTTGTGTGGATTCGCCTTCTGGTTACGCAACAAATACAAAGCTTTTAGTTCGGTTCTTACTGGTGGAGGAATATCTGTTTTCTATTTCACTTTTTTAATTGCTTTCCGCGAATATGCCATTATTGGACAGGCTACTGCTTTTGTTCTAATGATCATAACCACCATGTTTACTGTTTTTCTTTCGGTATGGTATCAGCGCCGGGAGCTTGCCGTTATTGCAATTGTTGGTGGTTTTGCTTCACCACTGATGGTCAGCACCGGCATGGGGAACTATATCGTTTTCTTCTCCTATCTCTTCATACTCGATGCAGGAATGATGGTGCTTTCGTATTTCAAAAAATGGAACGAGATCAACATTATCAGTTATATTTTTACAGTCGTGTTTTTTGGAAGCTGGCTTCTGATAAGTGTTATCATCCATGAAAAAGATCCTTATATGGGAGCATTCTTTTTCGGCACGCTTTTTTACCTTCTTTTCTTTGCCACTAATATTATCAATGCATTCAAAGCTGACCGCAAATTCGGGGTTTTTGAAATAATTATACTTACAAGTAACACGTTCCTTTATTACATTGCCGGCATGATCATTCTGAACAATTATTTCGAAATGAATATGCGTGGTTTATTCACTACCTGCTTAGGTGTGTTTAACCTGGGATTTGCGTGGGCATTACTCAAAAATAAAAAAGTATCAGTTACCCTTCGGTATTTTCTGCTTGGATTTGGTGTAGGGTTCATCAGTCTAATTGCCCCCGTTCAATTCGAAGGCAATTTCATCACCTTGTTCTGGGCAATAGAGCTTGTGCTGCTTTACTGGCTATCCGAAAAATCAGGACTTGTCCTTTT
>CAISZK010000184.1 GCA_903889915.1 uncultured Bacteroidota bacterium | reverse complement strand
GCTCTATTTCTTTGTATGGATCCAAATACGACGCTAAGAATTTTTGCAAAGAAACAGTATTAAATACTAAACTTTTTATGCTTGAAGAATTTTATTTAAACAAAAAAAAGTTAATAAATACATGGGGGTGAATAGTTACAATTAAAAAAATAAGTCTTGAATATGCAAGACAGGCCTTGGTTGCTTGCAATAAAATTGCACAGAAAAATGGTCTTTCTGAAATGACTTTAGATGAAATTAATACTGAAATAAGAGCTGCAAGAAATGCAAAAAATCAATGAATATGATAATCTTTTTCAATTAATCCCTTGAAGAGAATACTCCTTTAATATCTCCCAAAACTTGCCATTGTGCTTAAGCAGGTAAATGCTTCTAACTTCAAACAATCTTTTAAATTCTTTTTCCCTGAACTCATCCCAGGCAGAATGAAAAAAGTTCTTCTTCAGATCACGGGTAGAGATAGTCATCTGAGGATGGAACGGCCTGTTATTTTGAGCATCCTCAAGGTTGATAGTTGATTTAAGATGAGAAAGAAGTTTTGATTGCAGTATATTGAGTGATTCACTTGGTTCTGGCTTGATAAAAATAACCGAAGGTTTAAAACAGCCAAAACCATTTAAAGAAAATTCAAATTTTTGTTTATCCTGCACAAATGCAGTAAGCGAATTATCTAAAAGTTTTTCAACAGAAGAATCCTTTCGGAATGGCGGATACAAAGTAATATGAGGAGGTGAAGATAAAGCTGCTTTTGAAAAGTAAGTTTCAGCCATGAAATTTTTCAAAGCCGTGGCTTCTTTGCAAACTTCATCACCGGGAATGATGGCTATGAAATAGAGGTTATTCATAAAATGATAAATTATGAGTTCTGCAAATTTCGGGAAAAACATGGACTATAATTCCAGTTATTCTTTAAAAAATATGAAGTTCTAAAAAGAAATGGCAACTTGAAAATAAGATTGAAAAAAGTGTTTGTCAAAGATTCCGGTATAATCAGACAATCGTTCTCTGGTAGAACAAAGAATTGTTTGTTAATTATTGTTGTCAGGACTTGACATTTGAATCAGAATTATTAATTTTGCCAACTGGTTAAACCAACTAATTAAATCATTTGATTAAACCAAAGCGTTAAAACAATGGAACAGGATATAAATTCGGAAAAGCTGATACTGAATGCAGCCAAAGAGGTGTTTCTTGAAAAAGGTTTCGATGGCGCCCGCATGCAGGAGATAGCTGACAGGGCTGGCATCAACAAAGCCCTTCTTCATTATTATTTTCGCAGCAAAGACAATCTGTTTGATGCTATTTTTAAAGATGCTTTTGAACAATTTCTTCCGCGCATCGCAGGGATCATGACCACAGACAAACCATTTTTTGAAAAGCTGGAGTTTTTTATTGACACTTATCTTAACATGCTGTCTGAAAACCCCCATTTGCCTGTGTTTGTGATGCACGAAATTAACCGTAGTCCCGAGGTTTTGATAAACATCATCCGTGATTCCGGGTTTAATCCTGAAGCCCTCAGAAGCATGATCAAAAAAGAGGTAAAGGCTGGAACTATTAACCCTGTTGACCCGGTACATTTGATTGTAAATATTATTGGAATGTGTCTTTTCCCATACATGGGAAAACCAATTCTACAGGGATTTATTTTTAAAAACAATGCTGAAGATTATCAAAAATTTCTCACTGAAAGGAAAAAAGAAATCAAAAAATTTGTGATCAACTCGATTAGAAAAAAGGTATAAAATATAGGGTATAAGGAGGACTATTGGTTCACATCCTTATATCTTATTCCTATATACCCTTATACATATAGCCTATGAAAAAAATAATTTTAATTCTGCTTTTACCGTTTGCAGCTTTTTCGCAGAAAAAAGATTCAATAACGCTGGATTATTGCCAAAAGAAAGCGCTTGAGAATTATCCGCTCATTAAACAAAAAGACCTTTTAAATAAAGCGAGTGAAATAAAGCTTTTCAATATTACCAAAACCTCACTTCCGCTTTTGAGTCTCAACGGACAGGCTACTTATCAATCTGCAGTCACAGAGCTGCCAATCCACATTCCCGGTGTTGTTATTCCAACGCTTGACAAAGATATGTATAAGGCAACACTAGACATTGTTCAGCCAATTTACAGCGGAGGACTTACTGCAAAACAGAAGAAACTTGAGGAAATTTCATTAAAATCAGACCTGCAGGATGTGGAAACAGAACTTTATAAAATCAAAGACAAAGTCAATACAATTTATTTCAGCATCGTTGCCTTGCAGGAAAATAAAAAGCAACTTTTGTTGCTGAAAGATGACATAAAAAACAAACTCAAAACTGTGGAATCAGGCATCACCAATGGGACATTGCTCGAAAGCAATGAAGATATTCTGAAGGCAGAACTTTTGAAAAATGATGAACAGATAACAGAACTCGAATCGGGAATTAGTTCAGGATTTAAAATGCTTGCAGACTATGTGAACAAAGATATTCCTGATAAAACTATTTTGTCATTGCCTGACACTGTTTTGAATCTGTCAGGTTATGAAAACTTCAGACCTGAAACAAAAGCTTTCGACCTGAAGAAGCAGGAAGTGGATATTTCAAAATCATTACTGGGTAGTAAACTTCTCCCTAAGGTTTCAGGCTTTGGCGAACTTGGACTGGGGCGACCGGGATTGAATATGCTTTCGAATACCTTCGACCCTTTCTATATGTTCGGAGTAAAAGTCAGTTGGACTTTCTGGGATTGGAACCAAACCAAAAATGAGAAACAATTACTCGATATTAGCAGCGATGTGATAAGCAGCCAAAAGGAATCATTTAACCTTGGAGTAAAAATATTGCTTGAAAAAAATATAGCCGATATTCAGAAGTATAAAGATATGATGATAAAGGATAATGAAATAATTGTGCTGAGAGAGAAAATTGTGAAGGAAGCTGCATCACAACTGGAGAACGGAATTATTACAGCAACGGAATATCTGACCGACCTGAATGCTGCTGCCCAGTCTAAAATTGATCTGCAATATCATAAAATTGAATTGGCAAAAGCGCAGGTGGATTATCTGACTACAAAAGGGAAATTTTAAATTAGTCAATTGTCATTTGTCAATTGGCATTTGTCAATTGTCATTAGTCATTGGAGAAATAAATTAATTTTTAACCGCACGTTGAACTTTAAACATTAAACCCCGTAGGATACAATCCAACGGGGTAAACATTGAACAGAAAAAATATCTTAAATCAAAAATCAAAAATATTTTGAAATGAAACGTCACCTATTTATAATCACATTAGCGCTGCTTTCGGCATGTACGGGGAGTAATAAAAAGTCGGATGCTTATGGCACATTTGAGTCAACGGAAATTACCATATCAAGTGAGAGCGCAGGGAAACTAATTTTTATCAAAGCTGATGAAGGACAGGAACTGAAAAAGGGCGACACAGTCGCTTTGATTGATACTGTTCAGAATGATTTGAAACGTGCTGCTCTTTTAGCGGAAATGAAGGCGGCATCGAACAAAGCTGATAATATCATTGGACAGATAAATGTCATAAAAGAGCAGAAGAAAAATTCTGAAATTGATAAAGTCAGATTGTACAAACTGTTTAAAGATGGCGCTGCTACGCAAAAACAATTGGATGATATTAACGGAATCATTGCAGTTTACGACAAACAAATCTCATCCATTGAAACTCAAAATGCACCTGTATTGAACGAAGTTGATGCTTACAAAAAACAAATTGAACAATTGAACGACCAGATAACACGCGCATATATTGTGAACCCCGTTGATGGCACAGTACTCACAAAATATGCCGAAGCAGGCGAGGTTGTCATTGCTTCAAAAGCTCTTTACAAAATTGCTGACCTTAATTACATTTACCTTAGAGTTTATGTGAGCGGGGCGCAACTGTCGCAGGTAAAGCTTGGGCAAAAAGTGAAAGTGCTAATTGATAAAGATGAAAATAAAAACACAGAATTCGAAGGAACTGTAAGCTGGATATCTTCAACAGCAGAATTTACTCCAAAGATCATTCAGACAAAAGAAGAAAGAGTGAACCTTGTTTATGCAGTGAAGGTGAAGGTGAAGAATGACGGGACACTGAAGATTGGAATGCCGGGAGAGGTCAACTTCTGAAATGATAGAAAATAGTTAAAAGAAAATAGAAAATAGAAAGCTGGAGATATTGTTGTAATTATTGATAATAATGGCAGTGTACCAAAAAATAAGGAGAATATACCAAATGTCACTAATGCCAAATAATTTGGTTTATTGGATAAAGTGACATATCTTTGTTGTATTAAAGAATTGTTTCTAAAATGGCAAAACAGGGATTAGACATTATAACTGCTTTTAAGGATAGGGCAGTAGTTACAAAAGAGGAACTCATTGCTTATCTTCTTCGATCAGGAGAAAGTTCCTCTGATGAAAGTATCCGCCAACGTATATCCAGATATAAAAGAATGGGGATTTTAATAACCGTTAGGCAAGGAGTATATTCAGTTTCTGAAAAACCGCCCTATATTCATGCAGTGGATGTTTTTCAAAAAAAACTTTCAAAATTATTCATTCAAAATTATCCGGAAATAAATTATTGTATCTGGTCATCGTCCTGGCTTTATGATTTCACCAGACATCAACCTTCCCATTATTTCTACATTTTTGAGGTGGATCAGGACATGGTTGAGACAGCATTTAATTTATTTAAAGATAATGGGATAAAAGCTTATCTCAACCCTGATGAACAGACATTGCAGCGATATGTGTTGGACCAAAAGAATACTGTTGTGATAAAGTCATTAATTTCCCGTGCACCTTTAATTAATTACATTAGGGTAAAACTACCAATGCTTGAGAAAATGATTGTTGATGCTTATGCAGAAAAAAAAATGTTATTTTTTCTTCAGGGACAAGAACTTCAAAATATTTATAAATTTTCCTTCGGGAATTACCGTATCAATTTTTCTAAGTTAATTAATTATGCTAAAAGACGAGGGATCGAAAAAGAACTTACTTTGTTTATTAAAGATAATGTCAATCAAAAAAACATACAGTTTTTAAATGATTGATCAAATCACATATACACCTGAATGGATAAATTCTTTCAAACAGCAGAGAAAATACAATACTGTCAACCCTGCCTTATTTGAGAAAATGATTTATGCATTTTCATTATTGGAATTGTTAGCTAATTCTGGCTTAAACTTTATTTTCAAAGGAGGCTCTGCTCTGTTGCTTTTACCTGTTGAATCCAACAGGTTTTCAATAGACATTGATATTACAATTTCATCCGGTAAAAAAGAACTTGAGGAAGTTTTGAAGAAGATGATTATAGGTTCTTCATTCAGAAAATACAGCGAAAACATTGGTCGCGCTAAATCCGGCAGTATTCCAAAAGCACATTATATTTTTGAATTCATCCCTTCGGCAAATAAAATTGGAAATATTTTGTTAGACGTGCTTTTTGAAGAAAACCCATACAATTCAATTGAAATGTATGCTATCAAAAATAGTTGGATTAAGACAATTGAACCATATTCATTAGTTCGTATTCCATCAATAAATTCAATACTTGGTGATAAACTCACTGCATTTGCTCCCACTACAATAGGAGTTCCATATTGGATTGGTAACCCTGACAAACCAGATAAAAGAATTGAAATCATCAAACAGCTTCATGATGTTTCATTGCTTATTGACCATTGTTCCGATATTCAGGAGACAAAAGTTGTATTTAATGCCATTGCCAAAAATCAGATTGCATACCAATGTCTTGATGTCAATATTGAAGATGTTGTGCAGGATATTTTTGACACAGCTTTAATTATTGCAAAAAGAGACAGAAATGCAGAAGGTTTTATGTTATCACGCTTTGCAGAAATTCAAAGCGGATTATTGATGTTTAAAGGTTATCTCATTTCAGGTAATTTTAGAATAGAAGAGGCAATTATTGCATCAGCAAAGACAGCATTTTTTATTGAGCAAATGCAGCAAAATTCTCCTTCTTTTGAGAATTTCAACCTGAATATAAATATGGATACATGGTCAATTATAAGTCCATTATACAATTTCCTTAATCGCCTGAAAAAAACAAACAGGCAAGCGTTTTATTATTGGTATAAATGTCTTGAATTAAAAAATCTGCTAAAATGATACTCCTTGACAAATGGTGAAGAATGAAATTAAACCACAGATAAAATAATAAAATGCAAGCAGTTGTAGTAAATAATATTGATAAGACTTATGGGAAGGTGAAAGCCCTGACGGATATTTCTTTTGCTGTTGAGAAAGGCGAACTGTTTGGCATTATTGGTCCTGATGGTGCAGGGAAAACTTCATTGTTCAGGATACTTACCACATTGTTGTTGCCGTCGAAAGGTAGCGCTATCGTTGAGGGGTTCGATGTTGTGAAAGATTACAAACAGATAAGGAAAATCGTTGGGTACATGCCGGGAAGATTTTCATTGTATCAGGATCTTTCGGTGGAAGAAAATCTTGAATTCTTTGCAACAATATTTGGAACTACTATTGAGGAAAATTATGAATTGGTTAAAGATATTTACACTCAAATTGAGCCATTCAAAACCCGTCCGGCAGGTAAGTTATCGGGAGGAATGAAACAAAAACTTGCATTGTGTTGTGCAATGATACATAAGCCGGTGATCTTATTTCTTGATGAACCCACTACCGGAGTAGATGCAGTTTCAAGGAAAGAGTTTTGGGAAATGCTTATCCGGTTAAAGAAATCAGGAATAACAATACTTGTTTCCACTCCGTATATGGATGAAGCAAGTCTTTGTGACAGGGTGGCGCTTATACAAAACGGGAAAATGCTGGCTATTGATAAGCCTGATAATATTGCAAAGACTTTTGACAAAAAACTATTTGCTGTTAAATCCGGGAACAATTACACTCTTCTGAATCTGCTTAAAGATTTTGCCAAGACTGACAGTGTTTATCCTTTTGGAGAATATCTGCATTTCTCACCGTCAGGAAATGATTTTCAAAGAACAGAATTGTTGGAATTTCTTAGCTCAAAAGGATGCGAAGACGTAGAAATAAATACTCAGGAACCGACAATTGAGGACTGCTTTATGAACCTGATGAACAATAATTCTTAAAAATATTCACTTTGATAAATAGTTCAGAGAAAATAATTGAGGTTAAAAACCTGGTGAAGAAGTTCGGAAGCTTTGTGGCAAACGATCACCTTACATTTGATGTTTTCAAAGGTGAGATTTTTGGTTTTCTTGGCGCCAATGGTGCAGGAAAGACTACTGCAATGAAGATACTTTGTGGTTTATCAAAGCCCACTTCCGGTGATGTGAAAGTTGCAGGATTTGATGTTTACAAACAAACCGAAGAAATTAAAAAGAATATTGGCTACATGAGTCAGCGATTTTCTTTGTATGAAGATCTGACAACTGTTGAAAACATCCGCTTCTATGCAGGTATTTATGGGTTGACAAACAAAGAAATCAAAGAACGCTCGGAGATGTTGATTAATAAGCTTGGATTGGACAATGTGAAGAATACTCTTTTAAAATCTCTCCCACTGGGGTGGAAACAAAAACTTGCTTTTTCTGTGGCATTAATCCATAACCCTAAGATCATTTTTCTTGATGAGCCAACAAGCGGCGTTGACCCCATCACAAGAAGACAGTTCTGGGAAATGATCTATGAAGCTGCCAATAGTGGAGTAACTGTATTCATCACCACGCATTACATGGATGAAGCCGAGTATTGCAACCGCGTTTCAATCATGGTTGATGGGAGGATTGAAGCTCTTGACAAACCCGGATTGCTGAAAAAACAATTCGAGGCAGAAACTATGAACGAAGTATTTTTAAAACTAGCCCGCAATATTCAGGAGGTATGAAATGAACCTGGCACAGAAATTAAAACCCGGAGTAAAAAAAAGGACGCTGCTTTATATTGCAGGATGCGTTTGGTGTTTTGCAGGAGGTATGCTTATCACAAGAGCGCTTATTGCTTTAATAGCAATTGACCATTTACTGTTGCTTGATATTATTATCGGAATTATTGCAGGTATCTGTTTTTTCGTTTTTATGTTTACGAAAATTTCAAAGAAACATATCACACGCATTTCTCTTATCCAGATTGACTATCCGTGCTTCTTTTCTTTTTTTAATGTGAGGAGTTACATACTGATGTCAGTGATGATCACGGCAGGAATCACCCTGAGAAAAATAAACATCATTGACCCGGAATATCTCTACACTTTTTATCTGGCAATGGGAATTCCATTATTGCTTTCAGCATTTCGTTTTTTCAGTGCAGGCATTAAAAACATTATCAAAGTATGAAGCGATTCTTAGGTTTTGTAAAAAAAGAATTCTTTCACATTTTTCGTGATTACCGCACGATGATAGTGTTGTTTGGTTTGCCTGTTATACAAGTACTGATCTTTGGTTATGCCATCAACACCGATCTGAAAGATGCGCATGTTGCAATACTTGACAATTCCAAAGATCAAATGACAAGGCAGATCACACAGAAAATTGTTTCATCAGGTTATTTCATGCTTGGAGAAAACCTGAATTCAACAGCCGATATTGAAAAGAGTTTCCGTTCGGGTAAGATCAAGGAAGTGATCATTTTTAAAGAGAATTTTGCGAGAGATTATTTGAAAGACGGGAAAGCAAAGATTCAACTGATAGCTGATGCATCGGATCCGAACAATGCCAACCTGATTGTGAATTACACACTCGCAATTATCAACAATTACCAGATGTCGCTGATGAAGGAATTTAAAATTCCTTTCCAGATAACTCCTGAAGTCAGGATGCGTTACAACCCCGAATTAAAGAGCGTTTTTATGTTTGTCCCCGGCATCATCACTATATTGCTGATGCTTGTCTGTGCCATGATGACATCCATTTCTATTGCAAGGGAAAAAGAGATGGGAACTATGGAAATATTACTAGTATCTCCTTTAAAACCTTTGCAGATACTTGCCGGGAAAGTGATACCCTATGTGTTGTTATCATTTGTAAATGCCATTACAATCATTCTCATGGGTAAGTGGGTTTTTGGAATGCCCGTAACAGGCAGCTATTTGTTGCTTCTTGGTGTGAGCATTTTATTTATCATCACAGCGCTTTCACTCGGAATTTTTATTTCAACAGTTGCCAACAACCAAATGACGGCTATGTTTATTTCATTGGTGGGTTTATTTCTGCCCACTATATTGCTATCTGGATTTATTTTCCCAATTGAAAATATGCCGGTGCCGCTGCAAATACTAAGTTATATAGTCCCGGCAAAGTGGTTTATCATAGTCATAAAATCCATCATGCTGAAAGGACTTGGCGTTACTTATATTTGGAAAGAACTGTGTGTACTGTTTGGAATGGCTGTGTTTTTTATTTTAATAAGCATGAGAAAGTTTAAAATTCGTTTAGAATAAAATGAGAACTATACTTTTCATATTGCGTAAGGAATTTCTGCAGATAAAGCGGAACAAGGCGATGTTGCCCATAATCTTCATCATGCCCTTTATTCAGTTGATCATTCTTGTTCATGCTGCAACTTTTGAGATGAAGCACATCAGGCTTCATGTTATTGACAAGGACATGAGTTCGGTTTCGCGTGAATTGATAAGCAAATTCAGCGGTTCTCCTTTTTACGATATTACTTCTTATTCTTTTTCAGATAAAGAGGGAGAAGAAGATTTGAGGAGCAATAAAGCAGACATTGTTTTGGTGATTCCTGAACATTTCGAAAAGAAGCTTCGCAAAGAAAATTCCTGCGAAGTTCAACTTATCATTAATTCCATCAATGCCGCTTCAGCAGGGCTTATCAATGCTTACACTTCTTCTATTCTTCTTGATTACAATGTGAATCTTGTTGCAAAATGGAGTGTGATGAATTCATCCGTTCAGGCATCAACCATTGAAACCACTTATTCCTATTGGTATAATCCCGAATTGAATTACAAGAATTATATGGTGCCCGGAATTCTTGTGCTGCTTGTGACGATCATAGGCATGGTTTTGTCCTCTCTGAATGTGGTGAGGGAAAAAGAAATCGGAACCATCGAACAGATCAATATTACACCTATAAGAAAATACCAGTTTATCATAGGCAAGCTTGTGCCTTTTTGGATCATTGCCATGTTTGAACTGGCTTTTGGGCTAACGATAGGGAAGTTGCTTTTTGGGATTCCAATAATAGGCAATGTAGCTTTGTTATTCCTTTTCGCATCGGTTTACCTGTTGGTGATTCTTTCCATTGGATTATTGATATCAACACTGAACAATACACAGCAACAGGCAATGTTTATCACATGGTTTTTCATGATGATATTTATCATGATGAGCGGACTTTTCACTCCTGTTGAGAGCATGCCTGAATGGGCACAAAAAATAAATATTATTAACCCTGTAGCTTATTTTATTAAAACCATGCGCATGGTGCTGCTTAAGGGTTCAGGCTTTGGTGACATCAGCGGGTTGTTTGCAAGTATTTGCACATACGCTGTGATCATGATCTCATTTGCAACATGGAGATACAGGAAAGTAAGTTAGAAAAGTTTGTGGTTTGTGGTTCGTATATAAAGACTTTCCAGGTTGGAAGAAAACCTTGAAAGTCAACAACGGATTACCAATCACTGATTACTTTTCTCCTCTTCTTCTTTTAATATTTCTTCATCATCCTTTCCTATCAATTCCTTTGCTGATGTTCCGAGAAAATAATCTTCAATGAATTTCCATCTTTGCGGAGTGTCAAGTTTGTTTGTGAAGAAATATTCCATGATGCTTAAAGAAGTTTTTTGACGCCGGTCAATCTCTTTTAAAATGTCATTTGAATAGCCGCGTTTTGCAAGCCGGCTTAGCTTTACAGGGTCATTGATGCGGATAAAAACTCCAGGTTTTTCACCTCCGCCTATTACATAAGTTGCCAGTTGGAATGCTTCAAGCACATACCCAAGCTGTATCATCCCGATGTTCTTTTCATCATTTGCAGGAATGAAGAATTGCGCTGACAATTCTTTTGGCTGAAGCTCGCCGAACATCCGACTATAGCGTTTATTCAGTGTTGCTTTTACAGTTGGATATTCACTCGCAAAAACTTTGTAAAGAAAATCATGATCTGATTTTTTTTGCTGAATAAAACATTCGGGTTTCTTAAAATGCTCACGTTTTTTAATTGTTTCAACCTGGCAGGAATAAACCGAAAGTATTATTTCGGCAATGCGTTTGCCAAGAGTTATGCTGTTATACGCCTTTTCAAGTTCTGCGGCAAACTTCTCCTCGGTAAAAAATTCCCCTCCCATTTCATTCAATGCACCTGCAACCAAATCAAAATTTTTGGTGAGCATTTCAAATGTTTGCTTTGAAGACTGGTTCAAATTATAAACTATGCGTATCTGAGGACTCACATAAATTCCTTCATTTTGGAACAGTGTTTTGTCGAAATAAGCTTTCTTGATTTGAGGAAAATTCTGATCAGAAAAATTCATTTTCCAAATTTTATCCAAATTCAATGAATACACCTTTTGACCTTTGGCTTCAACAGTAGGTTGAGGAATATAGCGACTTGCCTTACCATATTTTGCTGTGAATTTTTTTACATCATCAATATTTACACGTGCAAAAACAGCAGTAAAAAGGCTCTTTGGCCTTGCCACAATAACATTGTAATGATATTTTGCCTGCAGATCTTTTTCAAGCAATATCAAACTGCTTTTCACTTTTTGTTCGATGTCAACATCCTCTTCCTTGAAAATGTATTGAAAATCGTTCACTGAAACCAACAGGTTCTGCTTATTCTTGATCGTATAAATCCTCAAAATCTTATCAAGCACCAGTTGCAACTGAAATTGCTTTATAGCCGAGAATGCATAGAGAACTCTGGTAAATTTCAAATCCTGAATATTGAAATCAGTCATTGCAACCCCGGTAATATCACTGCGACGCGCAACACGGCCAATTTCCTGAACATAATCTGCCAGATGCCCTGAGGGTGCATGGTGATAAATTGTGGTAATATCATCAATATCCACTCCCATTCCGAAAGCTTTGGTTGATAAAATGGTTTTGATGATGTTCATTTTAAAAAATTCGTAGGTTTCGTTCTTGATGGTCTTGTTTAATCCTCCAAAGTAAAGTCCTAATTTATCCTTGTATAAAGGCTGAACAGCATCGCGTATGGGTACGAGTTGACTTACCCAGGGACAATAGACAATAGTCTTTTTCCCTGCATCAATAAATTCCGAAATTCTTATTGCCGTGAGGTTGAATTTTTCTCTCGCATGAAAACGCTCAATGATGGCTTCCTTAATGTCGAATTCAATATCGTCGCGTCTCACCTTACCAATGAACATGCGGGGATTTTCGAGGTAGAGACTATCGAGAGTTTCGAAAACCATATCATTTGGACCGCTATACACAGCAGTTGCCGTTACTGCCAGCACAGGGAATTTGTAATTAAAATATCTTCTCGCTTTGCGGATAAAATTTCCAAGATACCAGTAGTCCGTTCTGAAATCCCTGCCCCAGGTGGTGACAAGATGTGCTTCGTCAATAACCAAAAGTCCCAGTTCACGCGCACCGAGAAACACACTCAATTCCTGCGATAACAAAAGCTCCGGTGATAAATAAAGAATAGAAATCTCTCCTTCATGAATTTTCTGAAGTATCTCTTCACGTTCGATGATCGAAAGCTCCGAGTTTATGTAAGCAACATTGGGATAATTGCGAACAGTTTTTAATGCAATTACCTGATCTTTCATCAGGGCAATCAGGGGTGATATTACTATTGTAACAGCCTTGTATTTTTCAGCCAGATACATTGCCGGAAGTTGAAACAGCAACGATTTTCCTGCACCGGTGGGCGCTGTAAGCAAAATATCTCGCACATACTTTTTATCCTTTCCATTCTCAAACTGATGGATCACTTCTTCAATAATTGCAGCCTGACTTACCTCTGTCAGTTCGGTGCTTATGTCGGGGTTTTTATAAACATACAATGTTCTGAACTCTTCGCTGCACCAGTATTTGCGAAGCAATTCTAAAAGTTCAGGACGAAACACATCGCTTAGTTTGCTGCTGTGTACATAAAACGCAGATTTTATCTGTAGCGATTTTAATACAGAAGCGAATAATTGTAATTCTGTAAAAGCAACTTTTTGCTGCATGATGGAATCCTCAACATCTGCATGGATATTTTTAAACTTTTTTCCGGAGTAAATACCAATTTTAATATCCAGGTATTCCTTGCTTAGTTGCTGGAACTGGAAGTGAACATCTGCATTGGTTATGTCCGGAGGTGTCAATAATAACTCAGGTTCAATCCCTGTAAAAAGTTTAACGCTTCTCACATTTTCAAACTCATCTTCAAAACCATCAATATACTGAACCAATGTTAATCCTTTATAAAGCGTGGCATTTGAATAAAATTTATAGAAAGGGCTGTCATCAGGGATCTCTTTATCAGCATGAATTGAATCTTCAAAATCTTCAGCAGAGCAGTTGCTCTGATTGGGATAATCTTCGAGAAGGTTATTCTCAATAACTAAAAATTGTTTTCCCAACTCATCAATGTCACTATTACCTGCAATCTGAATGAAGGATTCAAAATCGAGAAGACGCGTTTTTTTCTTAGTCGCTTTTCCAACCCCGGAAATAATTTCGTTTTGACATTTTTGGATCTTCCCAAGATCGAGCAAATCTTTTGTGTCGAGTGGCAATTTATCCAAAGCATGAGGGATGGATTGTGCAACCTCTTTCAGAATATTATTATTAAATCCCTTTAGAACGAGAACATCAAAAGTCCCGGTTTCTTTTCTAATAACGCTGTTAATTAAATCAAGGAAAGATTTCATATTTTTATTTTCAGAAATTTCTTTGTCATTTTCTCCGATCAGAAACTGAAATTATATCAGTTTGCAACCATGTAAAATTAGAGATAATTCATTTACGGAACGGAATAATTATCATTTCTATTATCCTGAGATGAAAATTTATTTTGAAGAATCACGGAAATCCTTCACTACTGCCGCTTGTTCATATTTATTTTCAATTTGCAAATAGTTGCAAATTTTAAGATTGAGTCCACTCCGACAAGTCTTTTTCTTGCCGCGAAGGCTCAAAGACTCGAAGTTTCGCAAAAAAACAAATTTGCTTTTCAATGCTTTGCGTATCTTGGTGACTTTGTGTCTTAGCGGCATTTTTGTTTTTTTACTTTTCGGAGCAGGTTCAAGATTTAATTTCAAATCCTGCCCTCCCTGATAAATCTTAATTGCATATCCGAAATCAAAGAACCCTTGTCAATATTGGTTAGAAATGCCTAACTAGAAAAAGATATGGGTTAAAATTTAAATAAAATGCATCCCGAGATTTTGGATTGCGTTTTATTTTTTTTTTGACGCAATCGAAGAGGTTGGATCTCGTTAAAAATTTTTTAAAATCCAATCAAAGATATCGGATCGCGTTAAAAATTTTTTTAATCCAAATTGAGAGGAAGGATTGCATTTTTTCCGTTTTTCAGACCATCCAAATACAAAGCGAGGTGTTTTAGCTCCGTCACGATTCAATCGAATGAGATGGTTGGCATAGTGTTTTTCTTTTAACCCAATCGAACGCGATGGTTGGCATTTTATTTTTCTTTTAACCCAATCGAACGCGATGGTTGGCCTTTTTTTTTCTTTTAGCCTAATCGAACACGATGGATTGCATTAAAACTTTTTTTTAGCCCAATCGAGCGCGATGGATTGCATTAAAACTTTTTTTTGCCCAATCGAACACGTTGGATCGCATTAAAACTTTTTTATAGCCCAATCGGACACGTTGGATCGCATTAAAACTTTTTTTTTAATCCAATCGGACACGTTGGATTGCGTTAATACTTTTTTTTAGCCCGATCGAACACGTTGGATCGCATAATATTTTGTTTGAATAACCGCTTTTGGACCTTTTTAATTAAATTGGTTAATTCTTTTTTCCGGTATAGGAAAGAAAAACCTTATTACCTGAGTAATCCCGAACATACGCATTGGCGTCAAGCCAAGGAATCATTTTTCCGGGAGAAAGTCCTGTAAGGACTGTATATTGGTAGAAAATCAAATGTGGGAAAACAAAAGTGCCGTAGGTACGACATCATTTTGAATAATATAATATC
>CAISZK010000183.1 GCA_903889915.1 uncultured Bacteroidota bacterium | reverse complement strand
GCTCTATTTCTTTGTATGGATCCAAATACGACGCTAAGAATTTTTGCAAAGAAACAGTATTAAATACTAAACTTTTTATGCTTGAAGAATTTTATTTAAACAAAAAAAAGTTAATAAATACATGGGGGTGAATAGTTACAAAAATGAAGCAAAAAATGCTGAGGATTTTGACACAATACGGCATTTGGAAAAATTTAATGAATTGATTAAATAGAAGGGGTTTTTCACAAAGTTCCAGGTGTATAATAAACAATAATTACTAAAATGACAATAGAAACTGATTCAAATAAATGGATTGAAGAGAAAATAAAATTCTTCAGGAACTTATCTTTTTTTGAAATGTTTAAAGAAAAAACCAATGCTGAACTAGGTGCACATCTTTTGGGAATCTCTAAAGCTGATGATTATTGGGGAGAACTTGAAGAGAACAAAGTTTTGTCCGGATGGCAATTGCTTTCCTATGATACCAACAGAGTTTGGTTAATTAATGATTCTGCCATTTTAGGAGGGGTAAGTGAATTTAAAAACAATTTTTATAAGACAGTTTTGGAAAAGCTTGCAGCTATTAGTTTGGGAAAGTTCAATCCTCTTGAAATAAAAGTTACAGAATGTGGTGTGTGCGAAGGGCGGGGTAAAAGAATTTCACTCGCATTTTCCTGCAATTCTAAACAATTTGAACTAACCTTTTGTGCCGATTGGGAAGCGCTCGTGCTTAACTTTCTCGAAGAATTGAATGAAGTCATAGCTGACACAGGTTATTCATTTGAATACAACCTTGACGAATATGGTCCATGCATTGTGTTGTTTATTAATGAGAAGGAAAAAGAAGAATTAATTAAAGCAGGATGGATTTTTAGGCACAACCCTTATTACTGGGTTGACAAGGCAAAAAAATGTGAAGAAACAGAAGACATGGAAAAGGCCGGATATTATTTTAAAAAAGCTTATGCTATGTCGCCATCCGATATGACAATTGCATGTGATTATGGATTTTGTTTAATTGCGAATTCTAAGAAAAATGAAGGTAAAGAAATTTTTGCAAAAGCAATCTCACTTTTGAGAGATCAAATAGAGAATGGCAATGAAACAGGTAGTTTTTATCTTGACCTTTTTACCAAAGAAATGGAGAAATTGTAATAATAATTCAGCCAATGCATAAAACAATAAAAGAAATTGAAACCATTTTAAGAGCAGGGAACAATCCTGTACAGGCTTTATTGTTTTTGGGAAGAGGCCCTGATAAGCGAATGAGACCGAATGAATTTGCTAAAGAAATTGGTCTTGAAATTCCCACCATCATGCTGGAATATTATGAATGGATGATGTCTGTTGATCTTGGAATCACTAAAGAACTCCATGAGGAATTTTTTGGAAAAAGTAAAGATATCAAATACCCGTATAACCGGGATCATGACGTTTATTTTGACTGCAGTTTTAGAACAGAATCTTTAAGTGGAATACTCAAAAATTCGAACATTTGGCAGGAGATACTGGAAAAGCAACCGCATCGCGAATGGAAAAGCGGATTCATGGAACTTTGTAGTTGGGACAGCGCTTATACTATGGTTATTGATACCAGAGGAGAGGTTTCTGGTAAAGGTTGTATCTTATATTGGGATTATAAAGGGGGTAGTGATTATCGAATCAGGTACGACAACTTTGAAAATTACCTTACAACAAAAATTGAACTTCTTAAAAGGGGATTATACTTTCCGGCAATTATTAAAGAGGCTGATGGTAATGAAGATTTTTTCTATGGAAAAACAAGAAAATTAATTGAAAAGACAATTGAAAACTTCAACACAACATTTAGTGTTGATTTTCATGCCAGGCTTCCTTTTATACCCCGTAACTTAAAGCGACTTTCAAACCATGAAAAAATGCTTAACAAAAGGGTTGTTATCAATGAAGGTGTATTTAAAACTTTTCAGGGTATGGTAACAGCAATAAACGGAGATAAATTAAGTGTTGACATTGAAATATTCGGGAGAATTACTCATGCCATAATTGAAAACAAGGATGTGGAGTTTCTATAATGTTCATTCAGATGTCATGACTATTCTTCAACAATATTTTTTGAAATTTAATGTGATTTGACATTGTACTATATGATGTTTACAACTTAGAAAATGAACCAAAAAAACATTCCCTTCAATTTTGTCTTTGATTATCTGACGCCCTCTGACATTAAAGTCAGGCAAAGGTTTGGAGTGATTGCCCTGTATGTTGACATAAAAATTGTCCTTATTCTCCGGCAAAGAAAAGACCATCCTGAAACTAACAGAGCGTGGATCCCAACAAGTGCAGAACATCACGAAAGTTTAAAAAAAGATTTTCCTTCATTGCGATCAGTTTCTATTTTTGCAGATGAAAGCGGCATCTCCACATGGCAGATGCTTCCGGCAGAACGTGACGATTTTGGAAGTTCAGTGATCAAACTTTGTGAATTCATTAATCATGGCGACCCCCGTATTGGCAGAATTCCAAAACCACGAAAATCTAAAAAGAAAACAAAGTGAAATGCAGATTGAGATCGAAATTGCATTTTCGTACTTTGCCTATCTTTGTGCTTTAGCATCAACATTTCTTTTCCAAAATTTTTTGTTTAAAAAAATCAATTTTAAAAAATGAAAAATATAAAAATCACTTCAGAAGGAATAAACCATAGCGCTATTGATTTGGGAATTTTTGATCATTTAACGGAATATTCTTACATGCACCCAAAGCGTCATCAGGAAGTAAAAGGAAAAATATTTGTCAGTGATGTCCTCAAAGCATCCGGCGCTGAAATTTCTTTTCAGATTCTTCCTCCCCACACTGAACTTCCTTTCCTGCATCAGTACAATAAACACGAGGAGATCTATGTCTTTCTGAAAGGCTCGGGACAATTCCAGGTTGACGGAAACTTTTTCGATGTTTCCGAAGGTTCAGTTATTCGTGTTTCTCCAAACGGCAAACGGACTTACAGAAACAACTCTGAAAATCCTTTAATATTTATGTGCATCCAGTGTAAGGCAGGTTCACTCGAAAGCTTTTTTGTTGAAGATGGATTCAGATCAGAAGGTGAAATAGGGTGGGATAAATTATAAAATTGCAGCTTTTGCTAAAATTGCAGATCATTTGCAAATATCCTTTCAATAAATTTGTTCAAATTGGAACTTCATCTGAACATTTAGGCCTCGGTAAATATACTTAGCTGCTTTCCCCAGAGACTATTTATGGATGTTATGACTTAAATTATTGCCATCACATCTAGCATTAATTTTTACAATCAACATCTCTGAAACTCTGACATATCAACAACTTGCTGTTCATTACTAATGTATACAGCATGTCGGATTTTGTTATTTGTTCGTAAGTTTGCATAAACAATTTTTGTTTGTGAAAAAATCTAAATTATAGGATAGGATTTCTTCTATTCAGGAATGATATTAAGTGAAATTTTAAACAACTAACCAAAATAAATCATGAGAAATAATTTTTGTCTCAAACTCTGCTTGTTATTATTCGGTATTGTTTGGTGGGGCAGTATTAATGCTCAAATTGTCGAAGTAAATAGTATTGAATGCTCCGGCGACAGTACAGGACAGCTTGCCGTTGTTGCAAACTTTGGCGCTACTCCTTACACTTATTTGTGGAGCAATGGACTTACAACACCCAATATTGACGGGCTTCATGCAGGAAATTACGCTGTGACGGTCACTGAAAGCGGAGGAGCAAGCATGATATACTCATACCAGCTTACCAGCCCACTACCGGTTACTGCAACTTATACGCTTGCTCCCAATAGTACATGGCCTGTTAATTCAGGAAGTATTTTAATAAGCCCTAATGGCGGAAGTGGTTGGTACAATTATTCTCTTTACGATAGCACAAGCCATAAAACCACAAATCAATCAAATCCTTTTTTTGGCACTCTGGCCTCAGGAGCCTACTATATCACCATTTCCGATTTGTATGATTGTGGGAGGACTGACACTATTCATATTTCTGAAAATGCCGGTCTCGCTGTTGCAGTTTCAATTGATACAACTGCCTGCTACATGTCGAAAGCTCCTTCAAGTGTTCAACCATCGCTTGCTGCCGTTTATCCTGTTGTGGTGAGTTTTGATAATGCCACAATCTTTACAATTCTTGATACTGTGAATGGCCCTCGTCCTTATGTAATGAGTATTCCAGGGGATACTTTGGCATCAATAGGAAGTCAATTTGCACCGGGCTTTCATTTGTTAACTGTAGTTGCCGCTGATGGTACAGGATTTCGCTATTCATGGACTGTTGACAGTGTAGTCGCTCCAATTTCCATATCATGGACCAAGACCAATGATATTTGTTTTGGTAATCACACAGCGCAAATAACATCACTTGCCCAGGGAAGCTGGATGGGATTTACTTATCATATATCAGGTCCAAATGGGTTTTCAATAAACAGCAACTCAGCTTCCGGTCTTTATGCAGGTGAATATTCCATAGTGGCCAGAGATTTCACCGGATGTACGATTAGTCAAACTGTGTTAATTTCACAGCCTGATGAGCCACTTCATGTCGTTTTTGACGAATCTGTAAATCCACATTGTTCATATAGTGCCGACGGTAAAATCATAATTCATCGGGTTGATGGGGCAACAAACCCAATTACATATTCGTGGTCAAGTGGCGAGCATACTCCAACTATTGATTCTTTGTTTCCCGGTGTTTATATCATAACAGTTTCTGATGCGAATAGCTGTGCTGCCAAAGACTCTATCACGCTAAGAGCTGACAGAAAAGCATGCATCTTTAATGTTGTTACTCCAAACGGTGATGGCTACAATGACTATCTTGATTTGACGAATCTTTGTAAGAGTTTAAAAATGCAAGCCGTGATATTTAATGAAGCTGGAAATAAAATTGCAACACTGGACGAAACCAAACCACGCTGGGATCCTTCCGACCCGGCAAACCCGCCAACAGGAACGGCTTCTACCTACACCGTATTTATTGATCTCACAAAAAATGGGCAATCCTACATGCAGTGGGCCGAGAGTTTTAGTGTAATCTATCCTAAGTAATTTAATAATGTTAATCATGAAAAAAATATCAATAATTGTGTCCCTGTTTTTCATATTATTTTGTTCGGAGACTTTTAGTCAGAGAATCTGGAGCAGCTCATTAGATCAATATGCCTTCAATCCAGCAGGAGGTGGTATGAACGATGTGGCTTCCATATCGTCGGCCTATTATAACACCTATGGCTCCGCTAATAATAGTCCGTTTGGATTTATGCTAATGGGGACTGCACCTTTCCCCAATGATAATATTGCTGCAGGTTTCCGTATAACAACCGAATCAGGAGGTGTATTGAATAATACTATGGCTGAGGGAACTGTTATTTACAAGCTTCCGGTTTTTAAAAATACCAAGCTTTCCTTTGGGATTTCGGCAGTTTTTAACCAGTTGAGCCTTCTCCGTGACAGGCTTAATCCGCAAAGCCCTGATGATCCTATTTTGAATGGTGCAAAATCCGGCTTTTGGGGTGATGCAAACTTTGGTGTCAGTCTTTACGAGACAAATAAATATTATGCAGGCCTTGCTGTTTATAATCTTTTAAGTGGTAGGACAAACTGGCGTGTTGATGATTTCACCAATCGCTCTGCACGCCTTTATACCATGAGTGGTATGTACACTTTTAATGTTTTCAAAGGCGATGGTAGATTAGAAATGACAGGGGTTGCGGCAACATACTTATCTAAAGGGTCATCAACAATAAACTTCAGCATAAATTCAAGGATAATTACAAAAAAGTCTTTTTGGGTTGGAGCCGGATATTCCCCTAATACTGTAAAATTTTTATTTGGTGTGTATTTTCAAAACTTCTCAGTTGGTTATACCGGTGGAGTCGGAATTGGCGATATTTCTTCATACTCTTATACTATTCCAAAACACGAGTTATTTTTGAAAATTGACTTTAATAATTCAAAAGCTTCACGGACTCAATCAGGAAAATGATGTTGACAAAGATTAAATGCGCACTGTTTATACTTACAGGATTAATCTGGTGCTGTTCGGCTTTTTCTCAAAGTGATACTACCTGCCTGAATCTTTCTCAAATCAATAGCAGTAGTGATGAATATCTGCCTTTTCTCATTGATAGCTCACTTTTATTCACCTCGAACATAAAAAACACCCTTGAAGGACAGACCCTGGAATTTACGGAGAAAGTTTATTTATCACATAAAAAAGTTGGAAAATGGAGTGTTGCGAGAAAGGTTGGTTATAAATGGAACAGCGATAACAATACTGCACTTGTTGGAGTGGGACCTAAGAGTTATTTTTTCTACCGTTCTTATTGGAAAAATAATGGCGAAATTTTTATGTCATCACGCAAGGAGGACACTTTAAAATCAATGAAAGCTCATCATTTGAAAAAAATGAATGCCATTTGTTCTGACTCTGATGAAAATAGTATTACGACACTAATAGAGGATACTTTTTATTTTGTTACAAATCGAAGTGGCAATTATGATATTTACATGCAGGCGGGTAAAAATAAGCCTGTACCTGTCGAAATATTAAACTCGCCTTTTGATGAACAGGATGTTTTTCTATGCAACAAAGGGAAATCAATCTTTTATAGTTCCGATCGTCCGGGTGGCAAAGGCGGATATGATATTTATAGATCTGACAAAATGAATAATCATTGGTCAGCGCCCATACTGATACAATCAAAATTTATAAACACTGAATCAGATGACAGAGATTTCAGATTGTATAATGATTCAACAATGTTTCTTTCTTCAAACAGAAGTGGCGGGCTTGGTGGATTCGATATTTATGAGATCATTGTAAAGAAAATTCCTCAACCAATTCCTCTAAAAGTTGAGGATACTGTAAAGTTAGTAAAGACTGATGTAATTGAGCAGATAAAAAAAATTGATTTGAATCCTTTTCGTTGTGAGTTGCAATTGGGCGCATACAGATATATAAAGAGCATCGCTGCTTTTAAAGAGACTTTTAAATGTCTTGCTAATGAAGACCTGCGCATAGATACACAAAATGTGGATGGTGCTATTATCTATAAGTATCTTATCAATAAAGTTTATACGGATGTTATGGAGGCTTTGACAAAACAGATGCAAATCATAAATCTCAGTTGCTTGCCCAATAAAGATTTTCAAGATATGCCTTTTGTCGCAATCCTTGATCAAGATGGAAACAGATACTCTATTTTCTGGAAGAAAGATGAATTTGAAAATAAGAGCACTTTCAACATTTTCTCTAATGGAAAGCCGGTTTGGAAAGGACGTAGATTCTGAATTAATAAAATGCAAATCCAGAATGTTTTTAATGTGTATCTCAATTATCCCTTTTTTAACTAACAATTGAAAACAGAAACCGCTGTTTCACAATTTCAACTTATCTCAATAATTTTACATGGCCGGTTGAACTGTTAGCTGTTATTTCTGCTATGGAAACTACTATTCCGGAAAAATAAAAATGCAACAATTTGCATGCAGAATAAAAAATAATAACTAATTTTACTATTCGAAATTTACTTACTAAAATTAATAATTGTAACAATAAATCAAAATGTACCTGATAGACCAGCATACAAAGAAAATAATGGAGGAGTGCAAGGAAAGAGCGCGTGCCGCAGGTCTTTCTTTTGACAACGAAACGCTGGAATACATTGTCACCAACAGGGACATGATCAATCTTGGACCCAAAAACATGATCCCGACTCTTTATGATTATTGGGTGCACGATGTAGAAGTACTGAAAGAACAGGGGAAATATAAATTGTACCCCGGCAATCCTTATGAAACAGTGATAAATTCAAGGCCTGCCATTTCTTTTTACAATGACAACAATCCTGATTGGCTCAACATCATGATTTTTTATCATGTGCTTGCGCACATTGACTTTTTTCAAAATAATGTTCTCTTTGAAAATCTGATGACAGATGATTTTGTTGGATTGGCCCTGGCTGACAAAAGACTTATTGAAAACTTCCGAAGCACTTATGGTCGCTGGGTTGACTATGTTATTGAATTCAGCCGTAGCATTGATAATATCACAGGTTATTTCAGAATGTTGCCGCGACAGGGTTTGATCAGTGGAAAGCAACTTACTTCCAAACTGAATTTCTATTTTGAAATCTTTCTTCAAGAAATTATTAAAGTTCCGCAAGGTCAGATATTCAAAGAAATTGAAAGGTATAACCATATAGGCCAAAGTAATCTGGAACTGGCTGAATCAGTTTTCTTTTCTGAAGTTAGGGTGAAATATCCCGAATTCCAGGCCAAATACGAAAATTATATTCCGTCTGAAAACGAGTCAACGGATATCATGGATTTCATCTGCAAACATTCGCCTTTTCTGAAAAAAGATCAGAACCGCTGGATGCAATCAGTGATGACCATTATCAGGAATACTTCTCTATACTTCGCTCCGCAGATAAGAACAAAAATTATCAATGAAGGATGGGCCAGTTACTGGCATGATGAATTGTTCAGGAGTGATGATCGCATCGCCGGACATGAAGTTGACTATGCAAGGATCAATGCAGGGGTTACTGCAATTTCACGTGTTGGACTCAATCCTTATGCTATTGGCATGCGACTTATCCAGCATGTGGAAGAACTTGCAGACAAAGGAAAAATAAATTACGATTTTCAAAAAATCAATGATGCCAATGGCAGGCTGGATTATAACAAAAAAACAGGCAAAGGAAAAGAAGCTATCTTCAGCCTTCGAAAAAAATTCAGTGATTTCATGTTGCTGAACACCTTTATTGATCAGGACTTCATCAATGATCACGACCTGTTTGTTGTCGGGAAAAGAGTCAATGAGGAAAAGGGCGTTTATGAGTATTACATCAAAAGTAAAAAAGCGGATGATTACAAAAAAATGATCATTGATTCATTGTATCACCCCGCACTCATTAAGGTTGATGTTGGCAGAACAGATGATGAAAACCTCTACCTTGTTCATGTTTTTGAAGGCAAGCAGATATACAAACCTTATATCGCCGATACTTTGATTGGCATTGAATTTTTGTGGGGAGGAAAAGTGTATTTCGAGACCACTGAAATTGTAAGAGACCAGGAAACATCCGCTGATGAAGAGCCTTCATTCTCTTACAGAAAAATTCTCTATACAATGGAAAATAAGAAGATCACAAAATACCAGCTTTAATAATTATGACAACAAAGAAAAACAAAAAAACTCTTGATTTGTCAGAGCTTGAAAGCAGAGGGAAAAGGCTGGAAGCATTAATAAATCTGAGTAATAATTTGCGGGATACTGAAAAGCGCGACTACATTCATTTTAATGACTTTCTTCACCTGGCATCTGAAGAACCCGGTCCGATATTCAGGGATATTTTTCAATATTTTCATGACATGATGTATTACTATGTTCCCGATGGTCATGATGAATATGGAGACTCAGAACATACTATAGGATTTGCGCATTATGATTTTTCAAAAATGTTTGTTGAAGGTTGTGATGATCCTTTTTTTGCTGACAGGCTTTTTTCAAACAGACTGATGAACCTTGTTTCAGGATTCAGAAAGGGAATTCAGAACAATCACATTTATCTTTTTGAAGGTCCTCCTGGAAGTGGCAAGAGTACATTTTTAAATAATCTGTTGCAGAAGATTGAAGCATATAACAGGACAAAAGAAGGAATGATGTTTAAAACCGTCTGGCGTTTGGATATTAAAAAGCTTGAGGAAATTAATAAACCTTATCAGGACCCCGAAGAAACACAATCCCACATTGCAAATTCAAAAAAGAATGCAGATGCAAAGAGATTCATTGATATCGTGTGCCCTTCAAATGATCACCCGATACTTCAGATACCAAAGGATTACAGAAAAGATTTTCTTGAAGAACTGATACCCGACAGGGCATTCAGGAAAAAGTTGTTCAATTCGAAGGAATATCAGTGGGTGCTGAAAAATAAACCATGCAGCATTTGCAGCTCCGTTTATAATGTTCTGCTTGCAAAATTGGGTGAACCTATGGAGGTGTTCAATATGCTTTACGCAAAAAACATCAATTACGACAGACAGTTTGGCCGTGGAATAAGCATTTTCAATCCGGGTGATGAATACTATAAAGAACCGATCAAAGACCCGACGCTGCAGAATCTGATAAACAATCTTCTTAAAAGTGATGAGGTGAGATATGTTTATTCAACGCTCGCAAATACCAATAATGGTGTGTTTGCACTCATGGACATTAAGGAGAATAATATCAAACGGCTTGTTGAATTGCACGGCATAATCAGCGATGGCGTACATAAAGCCGAAATGGTTGAAGAACGCATCAAGTCTTTGTTTGTGGGGCTTGTCAACCCTGAAGACAAAATACATTATGATAAAATAAAATCTTTCCAGGATCGTATAATCCACATCAACATTCCCTATGTTCTGGACTACGATACTGAAGTTTCAATTTATGTAAACAAATTCGGTGAAGAGATCAGGAAGAAATTTCTTCCGCGTGTTCTTGAAAACTTTGGGAAGATCATCATTGCATCCCGCATGGAACCTGAATCCCGCGCCATCAGCTACTGGATACAGAACTTTGAGATCTACAACAAATACCTTGATTCAAACAGGTTGTTGCTCAAAATGGAATTATACAAGGGGAATATCCCTGAGTGGTTATCGGAAGAGGATGTAAAGAGTTTTACAAAGCAAGTCAGAAAAGAAATTATCGAGGAGTCGGAACTTGAAGGAAGCAAAGGTTTCTCGGGACGGCAATCGCTCTCTATCTTCAACATGTTCTACACAAAATATGCGGATGATGAAAAGCCCATGACCATGGATATGCTTCAGGAATTCTTTAATGAAAATGAACGACTGAACGAACTGGTTCCGGAAGGTTTTATCGAATCACTTATTGATATGTATGATTATGTCGTGCTTCAGGAACTGAAAGAATCCATTTATTATTACAACGAAAAACAAATTTCACGTGATATCTTAAATTACCTCTTTGCAATTAACTTTGAACCGGGAGCTTCTGAAAAGTCAGTTTATACCAATGATATTATCGAGGTTTCGGAAGAATATTTTAAAAATTTTGAAGCGCTTTTCCTTGGCACTCTCAGCACTGCACAGGACAGAAAGACATT
>CAISZK010000182.1 GCA_903889915.1 uncultured Bacteroidota bacterium | reverse complement strand
GTCCTGCATCTACAGGTATTACCGGGCTTACTGTAACAGTAACACTTGATGAAGATGAGCAACCGCTGTTATAAGCAGTAACAGTATAGGTTGTAGTTGTCATTGGACACACATTGTAGGTTGATGTAGCCGGACCACCCACCCACTGATAAGTTGTACCGCCTGAAGCGGTAAGTGTAGTACAAGAACCCGGGCAAATTGTGGGAGGACCATTTAAACTCGGGGGAGGCAGAGGTGTTACAGTTACTGTAGCTGTGGCAGTACTTGCGCATGCATTATTATGAACAGTTACGGTGTATGTTGTGGTTGTGGCAGGAGAAACAGATATTGTCTGAGAAGTAAGTCCATTACTCCAATTGTAGGAAGTTCCACTTGATGCAGTAAGGCTGGCAGTGCCTCCATTGCAAATTGATGATGTAGCCGGAGTAACTGATGCAGGCATGCTATTATTCACATTTACGATAACATTATCCGATGTAGTTATTAAACCATAACATTCAGTGTACACAGCCTGGGCAGTGTAGGTTGTTGTTGTTGTAGGGCAAACAGTCACTGTAGTTCCAGATGCAATTTGAGTAGCACCCTGCCACCATGTAATTGCATAATTTGGCGCTCCATTGGGTGTAAACCTCCATGCTTCATTATTGGCAGTCCACTGTCCGGTATTTCTTCCCGGTGGAGTTACGCCGGTGTTCCCGGCGGCATTCTGTATTCCAATCACAGCATTGCCACCATTCCATGAAGCACAGAGAGGCTTGTTTTGCATATAGACCTCAACAACATTTGTACCCTCATACAGTACTATTTGATTTGTTGAAATCTGAGAAGTACAAGAATAATCGGCAACATGATTCCAACTGATCACAAAAGTTCTGCAGGGATATGCTCCAAGAATAGCATAATACATAGTACCGGTAACAGCAGGGTCAATATCCTGATAAGGACCTAACACATAAGGGCCGGTGCTGCCACTGATAATATTTGCATTGGGGCAAGAAACTGAATACTGCCACGCACAAAAACCTCCGGCATTTGAAGTGTTAAATGAAATGCAACCGTTAGAACCCGGAACAATTTTGTTATACGATACCCCATACAAGCAAAAATTAAATGGCAAAGTGATTGCGGAGCCCCAAACATCATCCTGGTTAACCATGATTGCGGTACCGGTATTATATGGATATGGCGGAGAGTAGGGAATGGAAGAAACTACATAACTTGTAGTAGCTCCGGTTGCAAATGCTGTCGCTGTAAGTGTAGCACAGGTATTGGAACAAGTTACTGTTTGATCATTTCCCGCATTTACATTCGGACAACCAGGTTGTGCCTGAACAATAGTAGAAATAAAAAGAAACAGGAATAAAGTCGGTAACTTTAATTTTCGTATAATCAGCAGACTCAGCATTATTTCAGAGTAGATTTTGTTTCGAATAATTTTAGATTAAAAAAGTCTTTAGTGAAGACGCTTATAATAATTAATGGTTGCTTATAATTTTTTAGTTCAATTTTCAATCAAAATTCAGCGGGGTAAAGATACAGAATAAAAACCGAACATCACTTCAATTTTCAATCCCTTTAAAAAAAATTATCAACAAATTATTCAAGTCAATATCAGAAATCTGAAATTAATTTTTGATCTCTAATTCAATACATTTACAAAAAGAAAGTCAATGCGTTTGATTAAAGAAGAAGAAAATTAAAATTTATTTTCTAAAACGATTTGGGATAAAATAAAAATTTCGAAAGTTGAATCAAAAAAGAAATACAGCCTTCTTTAAAAAGAAATTTGTAAAATGTGCCAAAAGCCAAAGAAGATTTTGGTTAATCCAAAGCGAAAAATAAAACCCGGCTACCTTCAGATATTCGAAGCCAGTATATCCGCAATATGAAGAGTTTTGATCGGCAACCTGTGCTTTTTTATGTAACCTTCCAAATGCATCAGGCATGAAGCTTCTGTTGAAACTATATATTCAGCGCCTGTTTCCAAAGCATTCTGAACTTTTTGCTCAGCCATTGCAGTTGAAATGGGTTCATTCTTTACAGAAAAAGTACCACCAAAACCACAACAGACATCAGTATTTTTCATTTCCTTCAACTCGAGCGATCTTACATTTTCCAGCAATATCCTCGGTTCATTTTTAAGTCCATAATCCCTCAGCGCTGAACAAGCATCATGATAAGTTACAACCCCGGGAAATGATGCGCCAACATTTTTTACTTTCATAATGTTTACAAGGAAGTCTGTAAACTCATAGATATTTTTCTGCAATTGCTTGTACTCATTATGCAGGGCAGAGTTATGGAACATCTCGGGATAGTAACTTCTTACCATACTCACACAGGAAGCAGAAGGAGCCACAATATATCTGTCGTTCGAAAAATCACGGATAAATTTTTCACCTACACATTTGGCATGATCCCAAAAACCGCTGTTAAAAGCAACTTGTCCGCAACATGTTTGGTTAGGGTTGTAGTTTACACCCAGGTCAAGTTTTTCCAACACTTTCACCATATTGAAAGCCGTCTGAGGATATATCTGGTCAATAAAACAAGGAATAAAAATATCTACTACCATGAATATTTTCGATTTTTGTGCAGGTTTTTAATGAAGCAAAAGTAAATAATTTTTTCAACATTAGTTTTCTAAAAATAAGATGACTGCTCAGATCAAACAAAATGCAGTTATTGAAAACTGAACAGGAAATTCTGAAATAAATCCCAAATAATTCTTTTATTTGCAGACAATTGTTAAGTTACAATTTAATTGATCGTATCCTAATGAAAGGCAAGAACCTTTTTAATGGTTTTACTAAAAAAAACATAAGGAAAGCAGAATCCTATTTCTTCTTGCTTGTCATTGTTTTTAACATGCTCCCTGTATTGAGTGTGAGGTTTTTTCCGACACTGGATGGTCCTGTCCATCTCTACAATTCAAATCTGATTACAAATCTTCTTTTCGGAAACAATGGCAATCTTGCTCATTTTTTTACTTTCAATAATGAACCTGTGCCTAATTGGACAGGGCATTTCTTGCTGTCTTTATTTAATTTATTTCTTCCTGCATTTTTAGCAGAAAAGATGCTCCTTATTTTATATCTGACCGGGCTTCCATTTTTTTTCAGACGCCTGATTAAAACAATATCCCCTGAAAATTATTTTTTATGCTACCTGATTTTTCCTTTCACATATTCTTACCTTTTTTTTCAGGGTTTCTACAACTTTTCACTCTCAATTATCTTCTTGTTGATAACACTGAATTATTGGATAAAGCACGATGGTCATTTGCTTTCAATGAAAAGAATCTCTGGGTTATTTCTGTTGTTAACTCTGATCTATTTTTCACACATCTTCATTTTCGAACTATGCTTAATACTAATTACTTTGAATATTTTGGTGAATGTAATTTCCCGTTTTATTAATAGTTCAGAAAGCGTCAAAGAAGCACTTTTAGCTTTATTAAAGAAGTGCTGTGTTATAATCCTGTCAGCATTTATACCAATGGTTTTGTCAATTCGATATCTTTTGTCCCGACCATTTGAATTAAAAACTTTTGTTGACAATACTCAATTAATTGCATGGCTTAAAAATATCAGACCCTATGTAACTTTGGATATTCTTGCCAAACAAGAAGAAGAGATCTACACAAAAATCTTGTTTTATTTTATTGTACTTGTTTTTCTGATGGCCATATACTGTCGGTTTTTTAAGGTAACGTTTTCCGGAAAAATTCCATTCGGGAAAAGATGTATTGACACAATAAAATCGAGACTAAGAATTTCAGATTTCTGGCTATTATCAGCTATGCTCATTCTCTTTTTATATTTTATTCTTCCTGACACATTTGGTTCCGGAAGTTACATATCAGCAAGGCTTGAATTAATATTTTATATTCTGCTGATCATTTGGCTATCCGTACAATTATTGCCAAAATGGTTCACCTTATTGTCTGTTATAGTTGTTCTTTTCTGCAATTTCAATTTGGACAAATGTTACATGGCAACTGCTCAAAAACTAAATTTAACAGCAATTTCATGCTACAATGCTTCCGGATTCATCACTCCAAACAGCATTGTACTACCAATAAATTATTCTGATGATTGGTATTATTGTCATTTATCAAACTATCTTGGTATTGACAAACCGATGGTGATTCTAGAAAATTATGAATGCGGGAAAGATTATTTTCCATTAAAATGGAATAGGAATTCAATGCCTTTGATTATCGCTGAAAATGTAATGCCAGAGCAATCGTGTTGCAAGTATTGGCTTAACATTGTCAAAGGTGCACCCGGGGCAATAGATTATATTTTTGAACTGGGTCGAAGGAATGAGAAATTGGATTCATGCGATATCGCTTTAAAAGAAATTATGCTTAGAGATTATAGGCTGGTCTATCAGTCGGAATGCTGCAAACTTTTTGAAAACAAATTAAAATTGAAATAAATTTCAAAATGAATTTGAGCCAAATTTCAAATGCACACTATCATAAAAATAAACAGCAATATTATTGAAAACAGGTTAGAATATCAAATAGATAACATTGTCCGGATAACTTCATTTACCTTTTCAAAGCAAACATCAATTTTTATGCAAGTTCAGCAATCACTGTTTTTCCACCTTTTACAACTTGTCCAAGTTTAATATTAATAACCGAATTAACAGGCAGCAGTAAATCAACTCTGGATCCAAATTTAATAAAACCCAGCTCCTGCCCCTGTTTGATCTCAGTGCCTTCTTTTGCATTGCAAACAATACGCCTTGCTAGAGCTCCTGCGATCTGCCTGATCAATATTAATTGTTTGGCCAAAGTTTCAACAACAACAGTGGTGTGTTCATTTTCTTCAGATGATTTGGGCAACCATGCAACAAGGTATGAACCGGGATGGTACTTATAATATTTTACGACACCTGAGCAGGGATACCTGTTGCAATGAACATTTAACGGGGACATGAATATTGATATCTGTATCCTCCTGTCGTTGAAAAATTCTGTTTCATTCACTTCTTCTATCACAACCACCTTCCCATCTGCAGGAGATAGAACGTACTCATGACTTAACGCCATATCTCTTTTTGGAGAGCGGAAAAAATAAACGATCAGAGCAAAAAAGATGAGAAAAACCCCATCAACAGCTAATTTAATAATTAAGTAGCCCGGCAAAAGAATATGCAACCAAACTGCAGCAACCAAAAAAATCAGAAAAGTTATAAATATCGTAGAATATCCTTCTTTATGAATCCTCATCTCATGAACTCTTTAATGTTATCAATATATTGTGGCATTTGTTTGTGATTGGACTTTCCCGTTTTAATTATTTAAGCAACATAACAATTTCCAAATAAACAAAAACGAAAGGCGCCGATAGCAGCAATGAATCAAATCTGTCCAGAATACCACCATGACCGGGAAAAAACTTTCCCGAATCTTTTATATCAATACTTCGTTTAAACATAGACTCTGCAAGGTCGCCGAAGTTTCCAAACACAACAATGATGGCTGCCAATCCCAACCATTGTGGTAATGTAAAAAATGAATAAAAATGTGAAAGAACAAAGGCAAGAATGAACGTAAAAAGCAATCCGCCAACAGCGCCTTCCCATGATTTTTTGGGCGATATTCTTTCAAACAACTTGTGTTTGCCAAATGCAGAACCTGCAAGATATGCGAATGTGTCGTTTGCCCAAATCATAAAAAAATAAAATACAGGAAAAGTAAAAGGTCCAAAATTATCTTTCCCAATGTTGACAGTTGCAACTAAAAGTGAAAAGGGAATTGCAAGATAAATAAGTCCTAAATAGGTATATGCAATATTGTGAAATGGTGTTTCAGAACGCTTGTATAATTCAGCAAAAAAGATCAGGAATGATAATGATGCAATGCTAAAGTAAAAAAGAGAAATGTACTTATCAATTTCTCCTGCAACAAAAAAAACAGTGGTAGCATACAGTAGTAATGCAATCAATGTCCCAAAAAATTTATACGGCAGGATACCAGATTTACCAATGAGTTTGAAGAATTCCCATGTTCCAAAAATCGTGAAAACTCCAAATACAGCAGCAAATGCCCAAAAGTTCCAGATAGCAGATCCGACAACAATCAAAACAAAGAAAGCTCCGGTAATGGTTCTCGTAAAAAAATTATTCATAGCTTTTCTTTTTCAATTATCTGAAGTGCAGAAATAGAATCATCAGGGTGCACATGAAGTTCAATATCTCCAAAGGCATAAGATGAATCCTGTTTATTCACAATCACACTGTCTATGCCATTATCAGTAAGTACTGCCTGGGCAATTTCAACCTTGTAGATAAACCCGGAACTGTAAACACAAACCCAATTCACCTGTATCCTTTAAGAGTTTATTTCGTTGGTATCATCAACCAGAAAAACGTAAACATCTTTCGGACCATGAGCGCCCATGACCAATGTCTTTTCAATATCAGCAGTACGACTCGGACCTGTAATCACTGAAATCATCGAAGGAACTTTGTCGGCATATCTTTGTTTGATCCCCGCCAGTGCCTGTTTTAGATCAGGTACAAGTTGAGAAGAGTAGGCTAAAACGATATGCACAGGAGGAAAAACAAACATGCGTCTTCCACATTGCTGACGTGAAGAAACCATGATGCTGCCAAGGCGTGCAATTAAATATTCACATTGTGTAAGACCAACTTCAATTTCATTGATGTCGTCATTTTCCGAGAAAAACTGTATATCACCATTGGTGAGGATCTGTTTCAATCCGTCCTCTATGCAGAATATATTTGACCAGTTATTCTCTGCAATCAGCACTTTTAGATTTTCAATAAATTCTCCTTCGGATTCGCAATAGACAAATTTCCCGGCCATCTTAATGAATTCTTCAGCAAAAACAACTTCCTGTGAATCGCTTAATTCTTTATAAACATTAGCGTCAAAATCCGGGTTTGGAAAAGGATTCGCAGATTTATGAATCAGCGCATTCCTTATCTTTTTCAATATCTTTTCTCGTTGGGTGCTATCATACATGGTTGTAATGCTTTTTCCTTTGCTGTTAATATAGATTCAAAATATCAGTTTTGAACCAGTAACTTTTAAAACATTATTGTTATCAGTTATTCCATTTTAATTATTTCGGAATATCTTCTCTTGGTATTTTTCCAACAATACTTGTGTCGCCTTCGCTCTTGATAACATCAGCAGGTCTGTCGGACTTAGTTGTATCTTCAGGTTTAGCAGTGATGGTTTCTTTTTTCCCGTTAACCTCCTCCTCATAGTCGTCATAAGGTCTCACGCCAAATACTTCTTCAAGATCTTCTCTGAAAATAACTTCTCTCTCGAGCAATCTCCCGGCAAGTATTTCAAGTTTGGCTTTATTCTCCAGTAGAATTGCCTTTGCACGTTCATAAGCCTTTTCTACAAGTTGACTCAACTCTTTGTCTATGGTTTGTGCTGTTGATTCGCTGTAGGGCTTGGTCAAAGAATATTCTGAAGCACCGGTTGAATCATAATAACTAACGTTGCCGATCACTTTGTTTAATCCAAAATACACTATCATGGCATAAGCCTGTTTGGTGACTTTTTCAAGATCATTTAAAGCACCTGTTGAAATTTTTCCAAAGATAATTTCTTCTGATGCCCGTCCACCAAGAGTTGCAGTAACATCGTCGAACAATTGTTCATAAGTAGTGATCTGTCTTTCTTCCGGTAAATACCATGCAGCACCAAGAGCTTTACCTCTCGGAACAATGGTAACCTTTATCAATGGATGTGCATACTGAAGCATCCAGCTTACAGAAGCATGGCCGGCTTCATGGAAAGCTATAACTTTCTTTTCTCCCGGAGAAATGATCTTGCTGCGCTTTTCGAGTCCTCCGACAATTCTGTCAATAGCATCAAGGAAGTCCTGTTTGTCAATTGAAGTTTTATTATTACGTGCTGCGATCAATGCTGATTCATTACAAACATTTGCAATATCAGCTCCTGAAAATCCGGGGGTTTGTTTTGCCATGAAATCCGTGTCAACATTAACGTCCAATTTCAAGGGGCGAATGTGAACTTTGAAAATTGCTTTGCGTTCTTCCAGGTCAGGGAGTTCAAGATGAATCTGTCGGTCGAAACGGCCTGCACGCATCAATGCACGGTCAAGAATATCAGCACGGTTTGTGGCAGCAAGTATGATAACACCAACATTAGTACCAAAGCCGTCCATTTCGGTGAGCAACTGGTTCAGCGTATTTTCACGTTCATCATTTGAACCGGCAAGTGGGTTACGACCGCGGGCACGACCGATGGCATCAACTTCGTCAATGAAGATGATACAGGGAGCTTTTTCTTTCGCCTGCCTGAAAAGATCACGGACTCTCGAGGCACCCACACCGACAAACATTTCAACGAAATCAGAACCTGAAAGCGAAAAGAAAGGAACTTTTGCTTCACCGGCAACTGCTTTTGCAAGCAATGTTTTCCCTGTACCCGGAGGGCCAACAAGCAAAGCGCCTTTCGGGATTTTCCCTCCAAGGTCAGTATATTTTTTGGGATTCTTTAAAAAGTCAACAATCTCCATGATCTCGATCTTGGCTTCTTCGAGGCCTGCAACATCACTGAAATTGGTGGTAACACTGGATTCTTTGTCAAACAACTGAGCCTTTGATTTACCAATATTAAACAGCTGTCCTCCTGCTCCTGCTCCGCCGCCCATTCTGCGCATGATGAACATCCATAGGATAACCATAAGTGCAATTGGAATTACCCAACTAAGTATTTCATGCCCCCATTCACTCTCTGTTTCGTAATCAACAGGCACATTCAGATTGTTGATGAGTTTTTCTTTCTGTGCTGCGTTTTTACCCACTGTATCTATAGCAAGGATTTCGTTCCTTGCAGCAGCCATATCCTGCTTGAATTGCTCAACTGATCCAATTTCAAAATTAAAATGAGGACCTACATTTGCTCCGCCACTTATGCCTTTATTGACATCTTTATACTCCGGCTTTTTGAGACTATCTTTTTTAATGTAAACTTCAGCTTTCTCCTTGTTTATTACAACAATTTTTTCAACATCTCCCGGTTTGAACATTTCTTTTTCAAACTTCTGAAAAGATATTTTTTCTGATGAACCATTCCAACTGAAAAACTGCATTGCCAAAAATCCAAGCGCCAATATCCCATAGATCCAGTAAAAGTTGAAACCACCTTTACGCTTTGTGGAATTTGGATTTGATTTAAAATTTGGTGTAGTACTCTTGTTCGGTGTAGTACTTTTATTATCTGCCATTTGTTACTCCTATCAATTATTTTCGTTACTCTTAATATTACTGTGTGACATTAATGGGTTTTTTCATTGATGGTCACTTGTTATTAATGATCATTAATCACTGTCTATTTGGGTTGTCACTGCATCTGCCCAGAGTTTTTCGATCTGGTAGAAATTGCGGATATTTTCCTGAAAGATATGAACTACTACATCAATATAATCAAGTAATATCCACTCTGCATTCTGAACTCCTTCCCTGTGCCAGGCCTTTAAGCCGATAGCGTTGCGAACTTCTTCCTCAACCGAATCAGCTATTGCCTGTACATGAACATTAGACGTTCCATGACAAATAATGAAATAATCCGTTACAGCATGATGCATACTCTTCAAATCAAGGCTCACTATGTCTTTTCCCTTTTTATTCTGAATACCTTTGATTATTATTTCTGTTAAAAAATCCGAAGTATTTTCTTTCTTTTTCTTCTTTGCCATTCAATTATTTATATTTGCCGTGTGCAAAAGTAATAAATAAGAGGATATGAAAAAAATAAATCCTGTTTTGGCGGTGAGGCATAAGGTAATAGTTTATGCAGGAATAAGGTTTTCGCAATCTTGTTCCGATATCCGGTTTTCCTTTTCCACATATCATTTAAGCATTGTTATTTCAAATAGAAGTAGAATTCGTAATTTTTAATACCATCACCATGATCGGAAATAAAATTATCAGTTTGGCAGAAACAGCATCAACAAACAAGTATGCAACTGAATTGATCAAAAATAATACAGCAATTGAAGATGGCACAATTGTGCTGACGCATCATCAGACTGCAGGCAGAGGAACAGGAGACAATCATTGGGAAAGTGAAAAAGGAAAAAATCTCACATTGAGCATCATCTCATTTCCAACTTTTTTACCAATTGAGAAACAATTCATGATGAACAAAGTTGTTTCCCTAGCAGTGTTTGACATGGTCTGCATCTTGACTAAAGGAAAAGAAACTGAGAAGATTAAATGGCCAAATGATATTTATGCAGGCAACAAAAAGATCGCAGGAATACTTATTGAAAATGCAATAATGGGTGAAAATTTTCAGTATTTTATTTCAGGAATAGGCATCAATATTAACCAGGAATATTTTATCAGCAATGCACCAAACCCTGTGTCATTAAAGAATATTACGGGCGAAGATCATGATCTGAAAGAATGTCTCTCAATACTTTGTTCCTGCTTTGAGAACAGATATAAAGAGCTGATAAATTCCGAAAACAAACAACTCGATGATGACTATTATACTTCATTGTACAGACTGAATGAAAATGCTTCCTTTATTTACAATGAACAAGCAATCCAGGCAAGGATAACCGGAATTACGGCACAGGGGAAACTTCTTCTTGAAACAAATAAAAGAAAAGTTCTGGAATGTGGATTTAAGGAAGTAGAATTTGTGGTGTAACTGGACTCAAATCTTAATAACCAGTAATCAAAATTCAGTCTCTCCAACCAGGAATTTGAATTTTGGAATTTGGAATTTGGGTCTTTTTTTCGTTATCTTTGAACAAATTTTAAAGTAAGTAAAATGTCAGAAGAATTAACCGTAGGGACACGCATAGATCATGATAAATATGGAGAAGGTATTGTAAGTAAAGTGAGCCTTACAAATTTTGAAGTGTTTTTTGCGAGGGGTGGCAAAGTGGAATTTTCCAAATCCAACAACGAATATGAAGTTCTTGAAAGACCTGATGAATCCGGTTCTTCAGCCAGTACCTCCGATATAAATCTGGCAGAATTCGAGAGAATCGTTACTTACGTTCTCGACAAATATGCCTCTTTGCAGGAGGTGGTACCAATGGCTGACAGATGGACCGGAGGCAAAATAGTGATACATTCAGGTAACACTACATTGCAGCCTAAAGAGATCCCCATTGATGCCTTCTTCCATAAAATTGTGATGCTTCGCGACCGGCTCCGGGTTTTAGAGCAAAACATTAATTCAAACGAAAAGCTTACTGACGAAGAAAAGGTGAACCTGCAACAATATATTACCCGTATTTACGGCAGCCTTACTACCTTCAATATTTTATTCAGTGACAAAAAACATTATTTCGTTGGCGCCGGAGGAAAGTAAACTAATTGTCATAGAAAAGTATTTTTTCAATTTCCAGTTCACTCCTCCTTTTTAGGAGTGAAAGACAATTTTCGCCGGAAAAATTCTCATTTTACTGAAAAAACATCAGGAAATTTACCGTTTACTTAATTGTTACGACCGTTTACTTAATTACCCTTGCCTTTTGGTTTTTGAGTGTTTACTTTTGAATTCAAATTCAATAAAGAAATTCAATTATGGAATTTTACACTTATTGAATCTTACAGTTTGAAGTCACTTATAGTTTACTAACAAAAAAAAACAAGAAGCATGAAAACATTTACGACTTTCTCTAAAATCATCCTGAACATTTTCTTCCTGATGACAATGTCATTATCTCACGGACAAGTAGGCTCCATACAAGGTAAAGTAACCGATGAAAAATCTAAAGAAGCAATGATTGGCGCCTGTATCAGTTATAGCAATGATACAGTCTATAAAACGGTTATTTCAGACATGAATGGATCTTACAAAATCGTTGCTGATCCCGGTGTTTACAAAATCAAAGTTCAATATATCGGATATAAACTGACTGAGATTACCGGCATTGTTCTTAAAAAAGACAGCACTACCATCGTTGATATCGCTCTTCAAAGTTCCGGCGTAGCTCTGAAATCAGTAATAGTCTCTGATTCGAAAATCAGTGATGCTGAATATAACGAATCAGATGTAATGACTGTTTCTTCTGAGATGAAGTCTGTACCTGTCGGAGGAACCTATACATGGACGCCAAAAAGCAAAGGAAGCCGATCATCCGAAGGCACAACTTATGTTGATGGTGTTCGCGAAAGAAGCATTTCCAAAAAGGCATACTATTCTTCAGATGCGTCAATAAAATCGGATAAAATTGCAACACATAATTCACCCCAGGGTGGAGCAGGAATTCTCACTGCCGGTGAATTGAATGATTTTGCAAAATGGAACCTTTGGAATGATATCTCGTCAACTGATTTAAAAACATGGCAGGATTACTGGCAGTTTAAACCCATTGACAGATATTCTCTGCAAATTGTAAACAGTGCAGGAAAACCTTTGATTGACGCAAAGGTGCAGTTACAATCAAAAACCGGTAAATTATTATGGGAATCAAAAACCGATAACACCGGAAAAACTGAACTGTGGGCGGATATTTATGAAAAGGCAAAGGATAAAAAAGATCTTTCCATCAATGTCTTTTATGATGACAAAACATACAATTCAGATAAGATCACAGCATTTCAGCAAGGCATCAATGTTATCACTTTGCCAGTTTCATGCAATGTTCCTAAGAATATTGACATCATGTTCATGGTTGATGCTACCGGTTCAATGAGTGATGAAATAAAATATTTAAAGGCAGAATTGCTTGACCTCATAACCTCTGTAAAAGAAAAATATTCACAAAATACCATCAAGCTGGGATGTGTATTTTACAGGGACCTGGGCGATGAATATGTAACCAAAAAGTTTGACCTTACTGAGAATATTGACACTGTCATTTCTTTTATCAACGATCAATATGCTGATGGGGGGGGCGACGAACCTGAAGCTGTTGACAGCGCACTGAGCGTAGCAGTGAACAAAATAAAATGGGATGATGATGCACTTGCCCGAATGATGTTTTTAGTACTTGATGCACCTCCTCACTACAGCAATCAAATCATAAAATCATTGCAGAAAAACATACAGGAAGCATGTGCCAAAGGAATAAGACTGGTTCCAGTTATTGGAAGCGGCATATCGAAATCAGGTGAATACCTGTTTCGTTCGTTTGCACTTGCCACCAATGGTACTTATATTTTCCTTACCGATCACAGTGGAGTCGGAGACACACATCTCAAACCTACAACTGATGAATATGACGTTACCCTTTTGAAGGATCTGCTCAGAAAAACGATTGATAATTTTGTATTTGTCGCTCCCTGCGATGCACC
>CAISZK010000181.1 GCA_903889915.1 uncultured Bacteroidota bacterium | reverse complement strand
CTTAAACACCTGTGAGATTGAAAACCTTTTTTTATCAGCCCAGTACATGACTTTTATTATAGGTTCGAGATTTCTCACGGATTATATCAATGGCGATACTTATTTCCGAATCACACGCGAACATCAGAATCTTGATAGGGCAAAAGTCCAGTTCAGATTCGTTGAATTGATGGAGGAGATTGCTTTGGGTTTGAACTAATGGATAAATGGGGGTGGGAAATAGTTAAATGAAAACAGTAAACACGAAATTGGTATTATTAATAAAATATTAGGAAGACCTACTCACCCTGACGGGAAAGCAATCCACCCTGAATGAAGACCAACCCACCTTGACGGAAAGCTTACCCACCTTGACTGAAAGCCAATTCACTTTGACGGAAAGCCAACCCACCCAGTTGGAGAACAAATTCACCTCTTAGCCAGGCTCATACTTCAAATAAAAAAAAGAAATGCTAATCGGGTTAGGATCACTCACAGGGCATGCTCAAATACCACATCCGCAAGCTATTAGAATGATATTAATAGAGGGTTGAATAAGTCATAATACAAAACATCATTACACATTATCGAACATTGATTTAGGTTCGACATTCTGTAAATGTTTGAAATGTATTGAATTGATTAATCCGTCGGATTTTGATTTTGCCTAAGTCTTCTGTTTTTTCTTCTTAGCAGCCGGGAACAGTACATTGTTTAAAATCAGGCGATATCCCGGCGAATTAGGAAAGAGGTTCAGGTCAGTTGGGGGGTCACCGACGCGATGTTCGTAATCTTCGGGGTCATGGCCGCCATAAAATGTCCAGGTACCTTTTCCAAAATCACCATGGATATATCGGGCTTCATCCAAAGCCTTGTTTTCACCCATAATAATTACATCGGATTTGATGTACCTCATTTCGAAAGCGGTTGTTTGGCCACGAAAACCATTAATGACCTGGGTATGGTTCTGACAAAGCATTGTAGGCACAGGATCCCACTTTGCTGAGAAATCAAAGAGTGTGAAAAAGTCATTCTTTTGTGTCACTTTTCGTGAAACACTCACGTCAATGGATGAAATTTCATACTCGTAAGGATTGGTAACAATCTTAAAATCCTTAAAAGCAAAGCAATTGTCATAATTAAGTTTCGATTGTGCATTGGGATCCATCCCATCACCATCGAACATTACATCGCAGATATCAACACCATCGGCAGCCAAAGCCACATCGTAACTATCAGGAGCCGAACACATCGAAAACAGGTATCCTCCACCAGCAACGAAATCCCTTATTTTCTTGGCCACTGCCAGTTTCATCTCCGAAACCTTTTTAAAACCAAGCTTGGCAGCCATGGCTTCGTTCACTCTCACATCTTCCTTATACCAAGATGCATTATGATAGGCAGCCCAAAATTTACCATATTGACCTGTAAAATCTTCATGATGCAAATGCAACCAATCGTACATCGGAAGCACGCCTGAAATCAGTTCTTCGTCATAAACCAGTTCGTAAGGGATTTCGGCATACGTTAATGCCAGTGTGACGGCATCATCCCAGGGAAGTTTATTCTTTGGAGAGTACACTGCTATCTTGGGAGCCTTGTTCAGCTTCACAGCATCCATATTTACTTCCGGATCAGCAATTTCCTGTAGAATAGCTGTTGATTGGGCATCAGCAATCACTTCGACACTCACCCCTCTTATGAAACATTCGTTTTCAATGGGCTTCGCGTACTTTATCATAAACGAACCTCCCCTATAATTCAATAGCCAGTTCACTTCAACATCCTGTTGGAGCACCCAATAAGCCACACCATAGGCTTTCAAATGATTCTTCTGTGACTGATCCATCGGAATAAGCAGATAGGCTGCCTGTACTTTGATGAGAAGCAGAAGAAATACTATGATAAAAATGCATTGCTTCATTGTCTTACTTTTTGTTTTAAGGTTCTACTGTTAATTTAATGGATAAAGATATAATCCACCATTAAAGAAAAGGATTGCACTTCTGAAGTTTTCAAAAGTTCGGTATCCTTTGGCAATTGCTTTGACTTCTTGTATCTTTCCATTTAACCTTTCAGCCATAGCATTAGAAAAGGTTTTCACCATTGCATTAATAATGCCACTAATGTGGTTTTTGAATGTTTCTATAACCTTTGTTATTTCCTTAATATTTGATTGTAGTGCATTGCTAACCCATTGCATTACCAACGATATTGCTTCCTCTTTTGATGAGCATTCAAAAATATCCCTAAAGTTCTCTTTTATTGCCCATGCCCGACTGGTTTCATAATTTGAGTTAGATATAGCTTCAAATTTGATTCGTTGTTTTTCTGTTTGGTTTTCGGGATTTTTTAAGAACAAATATTTTGTATTCTTAAGCTCATGGTTGCGTTTTACTTCTCTTCTTCGGACTTTGTCAACTGCATCATTCAGATATCCAACAAGGTGAAACCTGTCATGAACAATTTCAGCCTTGGGTAAAATTTCTTTTGTTGCACTCATATACGGCTTCCACATATCCATGCATACGGTCTTCACTTTGTCCCTATGTTCTGGTTTAACAGTGTCTTTCAGTAAGTTTTTGCATGATTCAGTATCCCTGTTATGGGAAACATCAATTACTATTCCTGCTTTGGGATAGCTCAGGACAGTAACATAGTTATGCCCATGCTTAAACGATTTCTCATCAATGCTTAAATGCTCAAAACAGTGATTTGATGGCCGGGTCTTTAATCCTCTTTCAACTGCATTATGCATAATCCTGTTTATAACATTAAAACCACATCGTAACAATGATGCAGTTTTTGTTTGGTTTTTGGTTGCTTTAAGTATGTCTATTGCCAAGTGCTCAAATAAATATGTATGTCGCTCATAGCTGCCTGCCCAGGGCGTCTGTATCAGTTTTACATTGCCATCTCTAGTGATTATCCTTGGAACACTGCAATTTATGAATGTCTTGTATTGCATAGTATCCATGTGCCGCCATCTTCTACTTGGAGAACGATCATAGATAGCACACATCATCCTGCTATCTGGATCCTCTGCTTCTTTACCAAGATAATCAACCATAATATCTACCTCGGCTAATGCTAGATTGAGTGAAACTTTTGATACTATCCATTCATCACCTAATTCTAACATTAAATCAAAAAACTGTTCTGAAAACATCTTGCCTTTTTTCCTGCAAAAGTACTATTGTCATTAAATTCGTGGTAGAACCAAAGTTTTATAACCGTTTGTAGAGTTAGTTTGCATTTGATTATCCAGATTATGACATTGATAACCTTTAACCCCGAATGCATCAACAGTAGTGTAACTGAAGGCAATAACTACAGGCCACGCGAAAGGATTCGCGCGGCAGCACTGGCGAATTTGCGTTTGGGTAATGGAAATAGATTATTGATCTAGATGTCAATAACAATGCTTGTCAAAATATGCCTAATGTTTATTAAAGTACATCCCTCAATCTCCAACAGCTTAAAATTGATTGACAACGACCTGACATTGAATGCAAAAAGACGGCCATTGATTGCCAAAAGCAAGCCATTGATTGCCAAAAGCAAGCCATTGATTGCCGAAAGCAAGCCATTGATTGCCAAAAGCAAGTCATTGATTGCCAAAAGCAGGCCATTGATTGCCAAAAGCAGGTCATTGATTGCCAAAAGCAGGTCATT
>CAISZK010000180.1 GCA_903889915.1 uncultured Bacteroidota bacterium | reverse complement strand
GCGATTCCTTTACTGTAAATGATAGTGCTTTTGCCATGGAACAAAGATACAGCTTATATTTATTAGTCTATTTAAAAAATAAAAAAGATATTAACAGTAAGCGGTTAATAACAGACTATCTTATAATAGCTAATGGTATAAGTCCCAAGACCCAAAATAAAAATTCCAAATTCCAAGGCCAGCCTGGAATTTGGAATTTTTTGTTAATGACTAATGACTATTGACTATTGACTTATCTCATATCATTCTCAGTAACTCCCGGATGATCGGCTTTATTGAAAGTAAAAGTGGTGTCAGCAATAACAAGGTTGGTGGTGAACTTGGTTACTTTTGAAGTGTATTCCGATCCGTTTTTATCATAGATCGTATAGCTGGCAATTTGCTTAACAGCTTTATTAATGTTTAATCTGACCTTGGAATATGATTTGCCTTTTATCGGCGTCATGTCAATAACAGAAAGTGTTTTCCCGCCTTCAACTACATCCTTAATGTACTTTGCTTTATAATTAAGGCTGTAATTATTCAGGATATTTAAGGGATTGGCATCGTCGGTTGTTGAAGCATTATTGATGGTTACTTCATTGTCATCTTTAATATAAGTCCATTTGGTTTTACCATCGCAATAAACAGTCTGACCTCCAATTTCGAGTTTGAATTTAGATCCTTTTATTTGAATCGTGCCTGATTTTGTTTCATTCACTTTTGTTTTGGCGTTGACCATGGTATAAGTGAATTCGATTTTCATTGTTGTGTAAGTTTTCATTGCAGCGCTCACGCTGTCGAGAATTGTTTTTGCTTTTGTGTCTGTTATCTGCGCTTTAACATTAACACTGGTGAAACCGAGTATCAAGGCGGTTATCATCATTATTCCAATCTTTTTCATTTTAAATGTTGTTATGATTTTTTAAATGTGTTTCAAAAACTGTTCCAAATTTTCTAAATTCTGAATTTTAACTTCTCTTGCCTTGCTTCCTTCAAAGGCTCCTATTATTCCTGCTGCCTCCAATTGGTCAACAATACGGCCTGCTCGATTGTAACCCAGCTTAAGTTTTCGTTGTAAGAGTGATGTAGATCCCTGCTGGGAACTGACGATTATACGAGCAGCTTCTTCAAACAGCTCATCTCTCGATCCCGGCTCAATAGCTTTCACTTCTTCGTTGTTATCCTCATTATATTCCGGCAAATGGAAAGCATCCGGGAAACCTCGTTGCTCACCAATAAAGTCAGTGAGTTTTTCCACTTCATGAATGTCAACAAATGCGCATTGTAAACGAATAAGATCACTGCCTGTTGAAAGAAGCATATCTCCGCGGCCAATCAATTGATCAGCGCCTCCTGTATCTAAAATTGTACGTGAGTCAATTTTTGAAATTACCCTGAAAGCCATACGGGCAGGGAAGTTTGCTTTGATGGTACCTGTAATAATGTTTACAGATGGTCGCTGTGTAGCAATGATCAAATGTATGCCAATAGCTCTTGAAAGCTGTGCCAAACGTGTAATTGGAGTTTCAATCTCACGACCGGCCATGATGATCAGATCTGCAAATTCATCAACCACAAGAACGATGTATGGCAGGAAACGGTGACCTTCGTTGGGATTTAATTTTCTCGAAATAAATTTCTCATTGTATTCCTTGATGTTCCTGACTCTGGCATCATGCATAAGATCCAAACGCAGATCCATTTCAATACACAACGAATTAAGAGTTCTTACAACTTGCTTGGTGTCGGTAATAATTGCCTGTTCAAGGTCGGGGAGTTTAGCAAGATAATGCCGTTCGATCTTTGAGAACAAAGTTAATTCAACCCTTTTGGGATCTATCAACACAAACTTTAACTGCGAAGGATGTTTCTTGTAAAGCAGAGATGTCAATATTGCATTAAGACCAACAGATTTCCCCTGTCCGGTTGCACCTGCAACAAGCAAGTGGGGCATCTTCGTAAGGTCAGTTACAAAACTTTCATTAGCGATTGTTTTCCCAAGTCCTATAGGTAGTTCAAAACTGTTATTTGTGAATTTATCTGATGATAAAATTGACTTCATTGAAACGATCTCAGGTCTTTTATTTGGAACTTCAATTCCTATTGTTCCTTTGCCTGGTATTGGTGCGATGATACGTATTCCCAAAGCAGATAAACTTAAAGCAATATCATCTTCGAGATTTTTAATTCTCGAAATACGCACGCCGGCTGCGGGAACTATTTCATACAAAGTAACAGTTGGACCAATTGTAGCTTTTATCTTTTCAATCTGAACTGCATAGTTATTCAGTGTTTCGACGATGCGGTTTTTGTTTTCTTCAAGTTCTTCCTTTTGAACGCCCACTGAATTGGGTTTGTAATCATCAAGCAGATACAGTGAAGGAAGTTTGAAATCTCTCAGGTCAAGTGTGGGATCGAATGGCCCCATTTCAGCAATAAGTCTTTCGGCGAGTTTTTCTTCATCGGCGCCGCTTACAGACAATTTAACTTTATTGGGAACCGGCTTCTCAACGGTTATTTCTACATTCTCCTTTTCATTGACAACTTCAACAGGTTCGTTAACGAGGGTTTTTATTTCTTCTTTCTGTTTTGGCTCTTTTTCTGTTATTTCAAATTCAATAATATTGTCCTTTTCGTTAACAGTTTCCTTTTCCTTTATGGTATTTTTTTTAACCGTATTCTTTCCGTCGGGGCTGACTTTTTTAATTATTGTATTCTTGGCAAAGGCCAGTGTATCCTCATCATTCGCAATGTCATTATCATCATCAGCTTCTTCCTCTTCTTCCAATGCTTTTTCCTCTCTGATCTCTGCTATTTTTTTCTTATACCATTTGAAAGAAAGATTGTATGCAATGATCAGAAAACTCATAAATGTAAACAACAGCAGCAGACCTGTTCCGATGCTTCCAAATATCCCATTCAGCCATGCATTTGCTTCAAAACCGAAAATGCCACCGAGTATTCTGTAATCGGGATTTGTGAAGAGATAACCAAAGGTTATAGAAAACCAGATAAGGCTGAAGAATGTGTATTTATAAGTAAGTCCAATAGGCAGAAGTTTGATATTCAAAAAAAGTTTCAGGCCTGTCACCAGCAGCAGCAGAACAAAAAGAAACGAAATAACACCAAACCATCTTTTGATAAAATAACCTGAAATATAAGCGCCCATCTTGCCCATCCAGTTATCAACCGTCAAAGATTTATTCAAAAGAAAATCGGATCCTGAAATTAACGCATCATCATGTTTCCATGTCAGCAAATAAGAAATAAATGCAGCCAAAAGATAAACAGAAAAAACAAGAAGAAAAAGACCAACAACCTTATGCAATCTCTCATCTTTGAGAAAAGCGATATTCAAACGCACAGGTTTCTTTTCATTTTTAGAAGAGGATTTCGAAGAAGGTTTGGTAACTTTTTCCTTCTTATTTGCGGCAACTTTTTTTATAGGGGCAGGAGTTTCCTTTTCCTCGGATTTGAGTGTGTTTTTTTTGAATTTAATTGCTTTGTCTGCCATTTGTAAATGCTTCCCGATTTGCAAAGGTAAAAAAATCCTGTTATTGGCTATGGAATACTTATAAACAAAAAAATCCCCCAATGCTGGAGGATTTTTAAAGAGTTTGATGAACTATTCGCCACCACCGAACATTTTCTTAAATTCTTCTTTTGTCATTTCCTTTGCATCGCTGGGGATCATGAAAACGGTGTCAGCAACTTTTCCTTTTTTAATTTCTTTGGTTTTCTTGACAATCGTGCCTTCAACCTGTGATGAATATTGAGTTGATTCGAGTATTGTACCCTGAACATTTTTAAATTCCGACATGAAATTAATATCCTTACAACCTATTTCTTCAGAATAATAAACAGTGTCATTCACTGTCGTGCCATCATCATTGGTTGATGTTAAGATTGCTTTTTTGCAAGTAAATCCCGAGATAACTTTTGTTTCAGCAGCAATTTTTACTGTTGGAATTTTTATTTTCGACATCACCTCTGCGGTATCAGCAGCTGTGTATTTAACTGCATATTTCTCACCCATATATTCTAACAATAAGGTGTATCCTTTTGTTGAACCGTCAATGATCACTGTCATTGAAGCGCCTTGTCCGAGGTCTGTTTCGGTTTTTGTTTTGCAATCTTTGATTGTTACAGTTTCCGAAGTTGGAAGCATTGCTTTTTGAGCAGGTGTTAAAGTAGCACTATTGTATGAAATGTCATAGGTTATTGTACCCTGAAATGTTTTTGTCTTTTGAGCGTTTGCTAAATTGACAGAAAAGAACACAAACACCATGGCTGTAAGAATACTGAGAATTTTTTTCATAAGAGATTGAGTTAAAATTTTACAATAATTGAGGTGGCAAAAATACCATTTTTTAAATAACTGGTAATATTATTCGCAAAATAAATGCCAAAGTGATTCAATGATTTGAAATTTTATTAAAGAAATTTATGGTGTTATCACTAATTACATTGCAGTTCAATGCTAAATGAACTCCTGGATGAAACCTAAAAATTGTTAAGTTTTTTATTCCATGAAGAATTAGGCTGCTGTAAGTGTTGATTTATTTGATTGTTCCTATACAAACTGAATGGAATGTTTAATGAAAGTCTTTACTTATCCAATCATATTCTAAATCGTTCAAATATTTTATTGATTATTTGGTGTGACTAAACATTTGCCTTGGCGTGAAAATTATTTATTACTTTTTTCAACAAATAATGATTTTGCTCAGATTTAATATTTATATTTGTCGCGAATTTCATTTTACTAATTCCTCAAATTTGAAAAATGAATTATGGCTTTCCAATACTAACAAGTAAGAACTCGCTTTTTTATAGTGATATCAGGAAGAGAAATGTCCTTTCTATTCTATTGCTAAATATTATTAATGTCATTAGATGCGATTATTTTATGAATACAAAAATGAAAAATTTCTATAGTGAAAAGGTGAAACAAAATTGGTTAATGACCATTCTTCGAACACTGAGTAATGAGTATCTTTCAACTAATCATACAGTTTTCTTTTTGGAAAGTATAGGGAATTTTTAGGAATGGTTGAATTAAGTGAATGGAACCAGATAAATATTTGCATTGAAAATTAATAAACAATTAGAATTGTGATAAAACAGGTCTTAATTATTTCTTTCATTTCATTGGTATTTTATTGTTTTACTCAATCAAACAATATTTCATTTGTAAAACGGAATCTTTATCATGTTATTCTGGCAATAAAGGACTCTGTTACATTTAAGACTTACAAGACAATTCAGGGTTGGGGCTATGATATTTTTATCAAAAACAAATTGTATGTACATCAGCCCAACATACCTGCCGTGAGCAAAAATTGTGGCTTTTCAAAAAAAGAATTTGCTGCCAGAACTGCCATACTTGTTATAGAAAAAATAAAAAGACATGTTTTACTACCATCAATATCCACTTTTGAACTTGACAGTTTGAAAGTTATAAAATGAATAATTAATTGTTAAACAACTTAAATACTAACATCATGAAAAAAATAGTTATTTTACTGGTAATGCTTTTTGCATTAAATATTGCAATGGGACTTGGAAAGCGTATTCAGATAAACTCCTTCACTGGAATAAAAGGAAGTGTCGGAATTTGTTTCTCAAATGAAAACGGATGTTTAAGTTCAATATCTATCTCGAGCGATTTTGGTAAAGTACGGAAGTTTGATCCCTGTATTACTCCATCACAAGCTGCCACTCCAACTGGTTCTATAAATTTGTGTGAGAATTCACCAAATAGCATTTATACAACTGCAGGGGCAACCGATGCTACTGATTATGTTTGGGAAATACTTCCTATTGGTGCAGGAACAATTACAGGAACTGGTACCACAGGAACTGTTGATTGGAACGATACTTATACAGGAACGGCTACAATTCACGTGAAAGGAACAAATGGTCCGGGTTGCGAAGGTGCTTTTTCAGATGATATTGCTATTACCATAGATCCGAATTTGCCTGTTAGTGTTACTTTATTTGCAACCCCTGCAGGTGCAATTTGTGATGGAACAAACGTTACTTTTACAGCCACTCCAATCAATGGTGGCACAAATCCAACTTACCAATGGTTCTTAAATAGTATGGCTGTTGGTACGAATAGTTCATCATATTCTAATTCTTCCCTATCAAATAATGATTCGGTTATTTGTAAAATGACATCAAATGCTATTTGCATCAATGGAAATGCTACAAGTTCAGATACAGTTGTTATGTCAGTAAATCCCAATTTAGTTGAAGGTGTAAATGTAGCTGCAACCCCTGCAGGTGCAATTTGTGATGGAACAAATGTTACTTTTACAGCCACTCCAATCAATGGTGGCACAAATCCAACTTACCAATGGTTCTTAAATGGTATGGCTGTTGGCACGAATAGTTCATCATATTCTAATTCTTCATTATCAAATAATGATTCGGTTATTTGTAAAATGACATCAAATGCTATTTGCATCAATGGAAATGCTACAAGTTCAGATACAGTTGTTATGTCAGTAAATCCCAATTTAGTTG
>CAISZK010000179.1 GCA_903889915.1 uncultured Bacteroidota bacterium | reverse complement strand
TGTATCTACACCTCTCAGACGGATGCATGAATTATCAGTTACCGTAACATAATATGTGCCGGGTTGAACATTGGTAATGCTGTTGGTTGTACTTCCATTGCTCCATATATAAGTATATGGTGAGACACCACCAGTTACATTAACAGTTGCTGAACCTGTGCAGTTGGATAAAGTGTAAGTAATGTTGTCAGAAATATTGAGTTGCTGAACAGCACAAGCTGCTGTGGCAGGAGTGACCATCACAAAACCAAGCCCACTGACATACAAAGTACCCAGCATTCGGTCCAATTGCACATCATACACTTCATTGCTGGTTGCAATGGTTCCTGATGCAGTGAATGAACTGCCATTAAAAGCGAAAATATGCACCTGATTTGTACCACCCACATACACGTTATTGCAATCATCAACAGCAATTCCTTCGTGCGTTCGATCCTGCCCCCCAAGATAACTTGCATTTACTGTTAATGAACCTAGCAAAGCACCATTTGTTTTATTCCATGCCTCTACAATCTGTCCGTCATAGCTGAATAAATAATTATCATTTAATGCCAGTGCGTTTGCCCTGACTGTTTGGGGACCTGCACACATATTGGCAAATCCGGGTATTCCGGTATTGGCACATTCGTTAAAGTTGCCATAATTTGAATATGAATCCCATGCCGGAGGCGGAGCATAATTGGATGAAGACAGACTTTTCAACAAATGGCCATTATTCGCAACTTGTGAAGAAATGAGTGCATAAAAGTCTCCGTTTATATCCTGGACCACGGCAGCTATGTCATTATCGCTGGTTCCGTATCCGTCAAAATCACTACAAGCACTACTGGTTAAGCTGGTATCGGCACTGACTTGCATATTGCTTGAATAAATAACTCCTCCACCAAAACCGACCAATTTACTTGTACAACGGTTATAGAACATCACCCAAATTTCTTCATTTCCACTAAGGTTTCCGGTTGTCAACATTAATATTCCGCTTGGGCTGATTTTCTGTACCATCGGGCCTGACGGATTAAATCCTTCACCAATTACAACTGTTCCGGTTAAGGGCATTATACAGAATTTAGAATAGCAGGTGGCAGCAGCATCCCATGTTGAGGGGTTGGTATAAGTCCATAATGGAGTACCGGCTGCATTGTATTTTGAAAGTTTAAAAGAAAAAGTTCCTCCTGAAAAATAGACATTGCCGAAATCATCATAAGCAATATCATAGGCTGAATTGTCTGTAGCCATGGTCGTCGGAGTAATAGTCCAGGGATCTATAACAATTATATTCAGTATTGTATTTGTAGCATTGAGTCCACTTAATTTAAATGATACCACATCACCATTTACTACAAAGGCAGACACTATACTTGAGTTATCTGTTTCATAAAAACTTTTTGGAGCATGATCAATGATGGGCCCGGTGGGTGTATTAATAAGAAGATTTCCTTCGCTGTCAATGGTTATTTTGTCAACATCTCCGGTGTATTTCATTTTCACTGTGCTGATGTCTGCACCGGCATGTAGGATCAATCTGTATTTTATTCCTCCTTTTTCAGGTATAGTATATTCAACATCTACACCGGGATAAAGGTCTTTGTAAGTAAGTTTTTTATAGCCTTTGGCTTTCACGTTCTCATATCCTTTTTCACCAAAAGTATAATAACCTACAGCCTGATCGGTTACTTCAATCTTTGCATTTTTGTTGCAACCTTCCCAACTTAAATGGACATAGTATTTCTCAATTTTGACAGGTTCATCAGGCTCGCCTTTATCTTTTTTTGCTGTCTCGTATTGATAGCCTTGTTCCTCTTTTTCATTTTCGCCATCTTCTTTTTCGATCTTTTCACTCTTGTCAATACGGAATGTCAGACCCTGCTGGTCGAAAAATATTTTATCACCTTTATTAATAGCATATTTGATAGGATTTTCTGACACCACCCAATTATTGAACTGTCCGAGATTCTCAACGAAAACATCCGTGTTGAAAGGATTTTTAGCAGTCCAGGTGGTCTTGGAGGTTTTGGTTTTTGCAATGGTTTGCGAATGTATTTTTCCATTAAAACCCAACGAGAACACTGTAAGGATTAAGAAAGAAATGTAAATTTTTTTCATGATCAACAAGTTTAAAATTGTTTTTAAAATCCAATGTACAACAAAAGCGCTTCCCAATGAAAAGGCCATTGGGAACAGATAGAATACTGACAATACCGAACACTAAAACTGCGTTCGTTCTTTTTTCTTCTCAAACATAATCACAATGACTAAAAATGATCTAATATTATCAGGGTTCATAATAAATATCGGTGTTATCTGCGTTCCATTGAAATTTTGGAATTTTTCTATTCTCTAAAACAATTTAAACTTGCATTAATAAATATCCCTTTAACAGAAAAGGATTAGCAAAGATATGCAAAATGTAATAACAATTACATCAATGCGAACTATTTTTCGGGATATTTATTTAATAAGACTGAACTTGCCCAATTTAGTTGCTTTCAAGTTCATAAAATATTTTCTACAGAAGGATTTGAAATAATAAATTGGCGGAATGAGGAGATGGATAAACGACAGAAGTATAAGGAAATTTAGCGATAAACCAATATCCTTAAACCTTTATTTCGAAATAGCCTTAAAATCTTTTTTCAGAAACACATCAGGTTCTGTATCGCTGATGGTATGACTGTCATAATAAAGTACCTCGCCTTCCTTTGCAGTAACAAGAAATTTCCAGCATTTTCCACCAGTGATAGTTCCTGCAGGTCCGACTTTGTGAAGGTAAACAACATTGGGGTTTTTATCAGCAATGGCTTTATTGATTTCTTCTTTTGTGACGAGTTTCACTGTGTAGGGATAAACTGTTTGTATCTTTTCAACCGTATTGAAATCTGCAGGAAGTTCTTCTTTCAGCAGCCACAGTTCCTTGGTTTTTATATCGGTTTTTGAATCTTTGTTGATCAGTGTCAATTTGGAATTGGGATGTTCACTCGCATATTTAACATGAGTCTGCATGAAAATAAGTAAGCCTCCGAGCTTGTAGAGATAGGTGCTTTCATCCACATTCACGTACGAAAGAGGAACGGAACCGAGGTCAGGCATTTTATTCAGATCTTTGTTGCCACCCAAAATCAGGTTTAAAAAATTGTAAGTGCATACAACTTTGTCCTCAGTTTGCTCAGCTTCCGAAAGCATGATAAAGGAATTTGCACTGCTCAGTTTTTTTGTTTCAAACTGATCGGCGGTGATGACTTCATACGGAGTAATTGTCCAGAATTTTTTCATCGCAGCTTTTATCGAATCATTGAAAGATGACATTGGATCGCCATCTTCCACAATATATGTTGTTGATTTTAGAAATAATTTTACTTCGTCAGCGGTAGCAAAAGTGATCTGGGCACGGATCTGAAGTGCGATTATTGTGAATGCTATTATTGCAAGGATTTTTTTCATGATATTTTTTTCTAATAATGAATCCCATGGATTCAAATGTTTATAGCTATTGAATAATTAATGGATAAACGACCCTGAATTGGGTCGCATACTTAATTTGCAGTTCATTTTGAATTTTCATTTTCGATAAGCCGAATAGAAATTATTTTCCTTTTGTGAATTGTATTTACCGCAGTATCTTTAGCAATAATGATTTCTTTTTTATGTCTTTTAATTCTCTTTAATTTTCCTGATTCAAAAGCATCTAAAATATCTATTTCTTCATTGCTAAGGTTACTTCTCATAATTGAAATTGTTTACGGATGTTGTTAACTTACGACCTTATTTGTTTTACAAAATTACTTCTTTGATTTGAATGAATCACTACTGTGCAAAAAATATTCCAAAAATACTTCAATAATCAAACAAACACTCCAAACACTCCAAACTCTTCAAACATTTCAAACTCTTCAAACCCTCCAAACTCTTCACACCCTCTTTTTATTAAATTTTACTACATTTGCCTTCTTTAAATAAAAACCATGAGCAAGGAAAATATTATTTTTGGTATCCGGCCTGTTATTGAAGCAATAAAATCAGGAAAAGAAATTGACAGACTTCTCATTCAGACCGGCCTTAAAAGCGAAGGCTCCTGGGAACTCAAGAAACTTACAGGCGAGTTGCAGATACCTGTTCAGTATGTCCCGCTCGAAAAGCTGAACAAAATTACCCGAATGAATCACCAGGGAATAATTTGTTTTATTTCAGAAATAGCCTATCAGCCTCTTGAAAATATTCTTCCGATGGTTTATGAAAAAGGGAAAGACCCTTTTCTGTTGATAGTGGATAGAATTACCGATGTCAGGAATTTTGGTGCAATCACCCGTACTGCTGAGGGTGCAGGAGTTGATGCAGTTATTATTCCTTCCAAAGGTTCGGCAAGGATCAATGCTGATGCAGTGAAAGCATCGGCAGGAGCCATTTACAAAATACCTGTTTGCAGAGAGGACAATCTTAAAAAAACTATTGATTTCATTAAGGAAAGCGGCATAACTATAATTGCATGTACTGAAAAAGCCACGAAATCCTACACAGAAGTGGATTATTCAAAACCCTGTGCTATCATACTGGGTTCGGAAGAAGATGGTGTTTCGCAGGAGTACCTGCACAAAGCTGACGAAATGGTGAGGATTCCGCTGGCAGGCGAAATAGAATCACTGAATGTATCAGTGGCTGCTGGGATCATATTATTTGAAGTTGTAAAACAAAGAAGTCATTAGTCAATAGTCAAAAGTCAATAGTCAATGGGTATAGGTGGTCAATTATTTTGTGACATTTGACAGCTAACAACGAACAACGAACAACAAACTACAAACAAGAAATTTGAAGTTTTTAAAAAATAATACCGAAAAGTACTTGCTGCTGCTGATACTGGTGATTGGTGCAGTTCTCCGGTTTTATAATTACTGGGATATCTCTTTGTCGAATGATGAGTTCAGTGCACTTGCACGCACTCAACTCAACGGTTTCTCTGAATTTATCAGCAAAGGTATTTGTTCAGATATTCATCCTGCCGGCGTTGAATTCTTTCTTTATTTATGGATAAAGATCTTCGGTACCTCGGTGTTCATGCTCAGGCTGCCGTTTGTCATTGCAGGGATATTGTCCGTTTATGTTGCCTTTCGTATTGCCAACAGATGGTTCAATGCCCACACTGCTTTATTCGTTGCGCTTGCTCTCAGCATTCTTCAATTTCCGGTTATGTACAGCCAACTGGCAAGGCCTTTCGGACCGGCACTCCTCTTCTCTTTACTGTCGGTTTGGTTTTGGACAAAAATGCTTTTTGATGGACAAACAAACAAAAAGAACATCATCTTCCTTGCCCTTTCATTTGCTTTTGCTGCCTACTGTCATTATTTTGCCGCCATCTTCGTTCTCATTGTGATTATTTCAGGCACTTTTTTCCTGAACAGAACACTCGTCAAAGCTTATCTTCTTTCAGTGATCATTGCGATCATACTCTATATTCCGAACATTTTTGTTCTCATTTCGCAACTCCGGAATCCCGCAGGCATCAACTGGCTCACTGAACCCGACAGCAACCGCTTCTTCACTTATATATTTTACATCCTGAACAATTCGCATTTGTTGCTTTATTTCATCATTGCTTTTTTTGTTCTTTCACATATTTTCAGTTTCACGGAAGTGAAGTTTGCTAAATTTCACATCCTGTCCGTTGCCTGGTTTCTCATCCCTTTTCTTGTGGCTTTCTGGTATTCCATTTTTGTAAAACCCATACTCGAAAATCCGATACTGCTATTTTCGTTCCCTTTCTTCATCTTCTTTGTTTTTTCGATGATGCAGGACGAAAAGAAAATGCTCAACTATCCGGCGCTGCTCATTTTTGCAGGACTTGGCATTTACAGCCTGACCTTCGAAACGAAGTATTACTCAACTTATCATTTTGGAGAATTTAAAGACATTGCTGCCAAAACAATTGAATGGAATGAGCAGGTGGGTAACACAAATTGTACACGGGTTGTCAATATCAATAACCCTTATTACATTAACTACTATCTTGAAAAAGCCGGCAAGCCTCTCAGTTTCGCAATGTACAGAAACGAGGGGAAAGAAGATCTGCACAAGCTGAACAAACTGGTGCAAAACAGCAACACTCCCTATTTCCTCTATGCCTGGTCAGGAGTGGTTGACCCGAATGAAACGCGACAGATCATTATGTCAAAATATCCCTACATGGTGAAAGAGATAAATTATAACGACCTTGCAGAGATCACCCTGTTTTCGATGAACGACAGCAAACATGCATTGCCGCAACCAAAGCCGATTTATTACCTCTTCAATGGTTTTGAAAATAAAGAAACATGGGACAAGGATACAAGCATTGTGACCACTGAAAAAGTGTGGAAAGGTAAGTATGCTGCCAAACTTGGTGAAACCGATGAATTCGGGCCTGCTTTCGCAAAACGCATCTCAGCCATGACCGATAGTTCCTTCCGCCGCGTACAGGTGAGCCTGTGGGCTTATGCTACCGGTGTTTTCAGGGATGCACAAATAGTTGCCACCATCAATTTTAAGGATGATGATAACCAGACATACGCCAACTATTTCTGGCTTTCTTCAAAGTTTGAATACTTTATTGATAAGGATAAATGGGGACAGGTGTTCTTTTCATTCAACCTTCCAGAACTGCGCTCACGAAATGACGAACTGAAGCTCTATGTCTGGAACCCCGACAAGAAGCCGCTGTATATTGATAATTTTGAATTGAAACTTTTCAGGAAGTAAACATTTGAGCCTGCTCCGAAAAGTATAAAATGAAATAGTGCCACAAAAGCACCAATACACTTCACCCCGTGGGATAACTCTGTTTTTAAAGATACTCATTAAAACTGAAAGATATCCAACGAGGTAAATTACACAAAAAATAAAAACCAGTAAAATGGTTATTCGTGGAATTTTGTGTTTTTGAGTTTTCGTGGTAAAATAGTTTAATCAGAGTGGACTCAACATTTCAAACCCTTCAAGCAAAAAAAGACCCAGTCTTTAACCCTGAGTCTTTCTCTATTCTGTGGAGTTGGCGGGAGTCGAACCCGCGTCCAAACAAGCAGCCAAAATGCTTTCTACATGCTTAGCTTTTTATTAATTGTCGGGATGGTGCCGGGAAAAAGCCGCCCTACCTCATCCGTATTCCCTGAGGTTTTCGTCACTGCATCGGGAAACTGCAATGCTTATCTCAACATTTGCGACGCTTCTGTCGGGACACCGTTGAGAGAGGTTTCCCGGGAAACGGCTTGCGCTTAACAATCTATGTTAAGCAGCTAAAGCGTAATTGTAATCGTTGCCATTTATTGTGGCGTGAGAATTAGGTTTAACGGGCCATGTTCACAACGCCCGGCATGCTTACAATTCAACTCGACCTGCTGTCAAATCCGGTCAACCCCTGAATTGTGTGGCAAAGATAAGGAAAATTGAGGGAATGTGGAATTTAAAATTATTCGTGCAAATGAAAAATTTTTAATTTTGTACAATTGGTTGGCAATTTATAATAAGTGTAACGTTGCGAATAGAAATCAGTATAATCACTAATATAGTAACATCTGTTGAAACACACCTTTCAAATTTTAATAATAAATCCAATGGCTAAGATCCTATTTTCACTTTTAATTTTTGCTATGATATTCCCTTCCTCTGTGAAGGCTAAAACAAAATACACTGCAATTGATGCTGAATATGAAACACCGACCCACCTTTCGCCGGGCGACAACATTGCTTTTGCCCTGTTTCTTGTGAAGAAAAAAAATAAAAAAGTTTTGATCTCTGACAAGAAATACGATTTGCTTAAGGTGGTTACCGATGGTTGTGAATTTCAAAATGGGATATTGATTGTCAACAATAATGAAAAGACAATTCATCATCATACTGTCACTGTCCTATTCATGCTTGCTGAAGATACTTCTGTGAATAAGAAGATAGTTTTCAAACTGGATTATTGCACCACTCAACATTGCTACGATTGCCAGGGCGCAACGGGAACGGCAGGCTTGCAAGGTAAAGACAGAGGCACTCCCCTGATTGGTTGCGAGGGCACCAATGGGAATGATGGCCAACCAGCTTTAAACGGTGCAAATTGCACCGGAGGACATGTGTTTCTTCAGTTGGTTTACGACAGTTCGCTCAAAACTTCAATGCTTCATATTGCGGTTAAATGCGAGGGGAGCGCTGCCATGCAGTATTATCTTGTCAATCCCAATGGTGGTAAGCTGTTAGTCAGTGGGCGTGGCGGACAAGGAGGGCAGGGTGGACCCGGTGGCAATGGTGGCGATGGCAAGGATGCACAATTGCAGGCTGGATTATTGAAAGTTGACCGCGATGGCTGCCAGGGTGGCAACGGAGGTAATGGCGGCAATGGTGGTGATGGTGGCAACAGTGGCACCCTTGTAATTCGTTTTGATCCATC
>CAISZK010000178.1 GCA_903889915.1 uncultured Bacteroidota bacterium | reverse complement strand
TATATACAGGCTTTCGTAAAGGATAATTACTTCGACAAGGACCAGAATGACAAGGGGAAAAAGAATCCTTTTAGACAAGACAAGCTATATTATAATGAAGAAACTGACTGCTATTACTGCCCGATGGGTCAGCCAATGAAACGAATGGGCAATAGAACCCGGACGAACTATGATGGACTCAAACAATCCTATGCCTTGTATCAGTCTCAGAACTGTCAGGGTTGTCCAATGCGAGGAATGTGTCATAAAAACAGCGGTAATCGGGTAATTGAAGCAAACCATCAACTGAGGTTACTCAAAGCAAAAGCCAGAGCACTGCTTCTCAGTGAGGAAGGAATCAAGCATCGAAAGAAACGGCCCTGTGATGTAGAGCCTGTCTTTGGCAATATTAAATATAACAAAGGCTTCAAACGATTTATGTTGAATGGTTGTGATAAAGTCGAAATCGAAGCGGGGTTGCTCAGTATTGCACATAATCTGAAGAAATGGTCATGTTAAGGCCATTTTGCAACAAATAAATTGGTAGAAGAAAAAACACCAGTCACCACATAAGCAGCCTTCGATGTCTACGGTTCCGGCAAAGCCGGAAATCCCGCGAAGCGGGATAGTGGAAGTCGCAGCTGCGTTGGAGTGACGAGGCAGCGCGGCCCGAGCGCAAAATAAAAAGAGGGCGACCTTTTGGGACGCCCTCTTTTATTTTTTCAAGTTACCAGATTGCCATCCGTGTCCACATCTATGCGAATACCTTATAGCTTTCCAGTGAAAATGCCCGGCTCAGATAATATTTCATCATTTGTTCAAATTCTTCAAAAAAAAAATTCAGGACAGGAATTCATTCCATAATATGCCCATCATTTGTGAATGAAAATTATGTAACATTTTTTGAAAATAATGTAATAATTATAATAATACTATGCTGCAATTTTGCTTTACATTCAGGCGATAAAAAGAATTCGCCTGTATAACCTTTCTATACCCAACTATTATTCAGCGATGTATGACACATGCTAAATTCCTAAAAAGCAGTGAAAAATAAAAGTGGCATATAAATAATTACACACATTCTATTCCTTACTACAAATTTCCTAATTTAAATTTCTTCTTAATCTTCCTGGTTTTCATATTTTAAATCATCAATTGATGTTAAAATATGTTAATATTTAATTCGCCCACTTGCAGTGTGCCTTATTAGCATATTATATTTATCATGCTCTAAAACAATATTTATTTACAAGTTAAAACCTGATAAAAATGAAAAATAAATTGTTACTTTTTATAGCAATCGTTATCCTGTTATCCTTTCCTGTGATAAATTTTGCTCAGGCACCCAATTTGGGTGCAGCTTCCAGTTTTGCAGTATTTACTGCAGTTGGAGCAATTACGAATTCTGAAACAACGAACATAACAGGGGATATAGGCACTAATGTAGGGGCATTCACAGGATTTCCTCCGGGAACAATCGTTGGACAAATTCATGTTGCGGATCCGACTTCAGCCCTGGCTGCATCTGATGTAGATGCTGCATATACCTATTTGACCGGAGTTACGTGTGGTCTTGTTATAGGAACTACATTGGGAAACAACCAGGTTCTTGGACCAAACGTATACTGCCTGGGTGCTGCATCAACGTTGAATGGAACCTTAACCCTGGACGGGCAAAATGATCCCAATGCATTATTTATTTTTAAGGTAGATGGCGCTTTTGCTACCAGTACATTCTCAACTGTTAATCTGATCAACTCAGCCTCCTTATGCAATGTATACTGGCAAATAAACGGCCAATTCGACCTGGGAGATAATTCTGTTTTCAGGGGCACCGTAGTTGCCAACGGGGCTATAAACTTATTGGAAAGTTCATCTCTGCTGGGCAGGGCCCTTTCCCGTGCAGGTGCTGTTTCCTTACATAATAATATAGTTACTGTGGGTTTGCAGCCAACAGCATCAATCATATCAGCAATTGGTTCTACAACATTTTGTGCTGGCGCTGACGTTACCCTTTCAGGGAATATTGATGGGGTCTGGAGTAACGGATCATCAGCACCATCAATAACTGTAACTACAGCAGGCAACTATTTCGTAACAAATACCAATACTTGCGGCAGTGTAACTTCAAATCACATCCTGGTAACCGTTAACCCGAACCCGGCAGCCAATGCCGGTATTGACAGGAGTATCTGTCTGAATATGGATACACAGCTCGGTGCGACAGCCATTATAGGAAACACTTATAGCTGGAGTTCTGTCCCTGTCGGGTTTAATTCAACTGTTGCCGATCCAACTGTAACCCCGCTGGTAACAACGGTCTACACTTTGACAGAAACCAATTCATTAACAGGCTGCATGAACTCAAATTCTGTTACGGTTACAGTCAACCCAATTAAGGGAACCTGGACCGGACATATCAGCACCGATTGGAATACTGCAGGAAATTGGGTTTGCAATACCATCCCGTTACCTACTGACGATGTTATTATTCCGCTTGGTTGCCCAAATTATCCAGTCTTGGTTGCAGGATCTGTAATCTATTGCCATAGTATGGAATTGGACGGTTCATTAACGATAGCTCCTGGCGGAGCGTTAACGGTGAACGGGAATCTGACAGCTACCGGCAGCCTGGTCATTGAAAGCCAGGGATCATTAATCACCAACGGTAACGTTACCGGTACTGCTACTATTCAACGTACTGTTCCTACTGACATGGCATGGCATTTCCTGTCATCACCAGTCAGCGGACAGCCAATTTGTAATGGCGTATTTGCACCAACCTACCCGGGCACATTCCCGGGCAACATTGCAACATGGGATTTCTACAACTGGTTACCAGGCGAATGCGATGCTAATCTGCATTGGAGAAACTTAAGGGCATTAACAGGTGGTGTTAACAATGTTGATTTCCCGTTATTGGCTTTTGCTGATTCAAGAGGCTATCTCGTGTCTTACGGTTCAGGTTGGTCACCAACCAAGAACTTTATCGGAACACCAAACACAGCCGACAGAAGTCTTGCTTTCTATGATGTAACAAATTCATGTTCCTGGGCTCTTCCGGGAAACCCATTCCCATCGGCAGTTGATTGGAGCAAAGTTACCCTGAAAGAAAACCTGACCACTCCTTATTACTACATCTGGAACGATGTAACACAGAACTACGAATATTGGATGGACGGAACCCATTTTGGTGGTGTTAAGATTGACGGAAACATTCCTGCAGAACAGGGCTTCTTTGTAAAGATTCTACCTACCGGGGGGCTCCACTTAAACATTCCAAACTCAGCACGTATACATGATAACGGAACCGACACCTGGATCAAAGATGCAACTGCCAATAAATTATCACTGACCATTGCTAACGGAACAAAATACAATGACGTTGCTTATGTAATGTTTGAAGATAATTGTACTGTTGGTGTTGACCGCAAAGATGCTGAAAAGATGTTCAGTATGAAT